>JBBDIE010000154.1:0-2510 GCA_040880545.1 Bacteroidales bacterium
GCTACCTGTAGAGTTTATCGAACCTGCAACGCCACCTAAAATTACGTTCCTTGTTCCCGTGGTTAAAGAAGATCCGGCCCCTCCACCGATAATGACCTGGTGGTAACCTGTTGTGTTATTTCTGCCTGCATACCTTCCCATCACAATATTGAAATATCCGGTTGTGTTGCTCTTACCGGCTTCCGTTCCTATAAATATATTCTGACTTGCTGTATTATTCAGGCCGGCCTGGTCACCAATGGCAATATTGTTTTGTCCTCCTGTATTCTCATGGCCCGCACGGTTACCAATAAACACATTGTTGTAGCTTTGGGTGTTTTTTCCTGCTGCGTAACCAATAAAAACATTCTTCGTTGCAAATTGATTGTTGGTGAAAAATCCGGCACTATCACCCAGGAAAATGTTGTTATTATGGGCGGTGCCATTGTATCCGGCAACCCTTCCCATGATTATGTTCCCGCTACCGTTACTATTCTTATACCCTGCTCCCTTTCCAATAAATATATTGGATGTGCCTGATGTGTTGAAGAATCCCGCTTCATTTCCTAGGAAAATGTTATCTGATCCGTATGTATTGGTGTTGCCGGATTTGTTCCCCAAAAAAACATTATTAATTCCGGTCAGGTTATTACCCCCGGAATGCTGCCCGATAAATACATTCTCATACCCCGAAGTATTCATATTACCAGCCCCTTCACCCAGGAAAATATTCCTGTAACCGGTGCTGTTGGATCTACCAGCTGTGTTTCCTAAAAACACATTGTCGTAACCTTCGGTATTCGAAAATCCGCTTTCATTCCCAATAAAAACGTTTCTGTTACCGGATGTATTCGAACGTCCTGAACTGGAGCCAATAAAAACATTGTTCGTGCCGGATATATTATATGCCCCGCTTTCATTCCCAATAAAAACGTTATTGGCGCCCGAGGTATTACTGGTACCTGTCCAATATCCCAAAAAAACATTCCGTAAACCTGTGGAGGTGAATTTTCCAGATTTATACCCGATAAAAGTATTGAATCGTCCCCTGGTAATGGAAGCACCAGCCTCGTCTCCTATAAAATAATTTTCCCTGGTAAGCGCCATCATCTGGTTGGTTTCTCCTGCTTTGCCAGAGTTGTAGCCACCCACTGCAAATCCTCCTTTAATTCCTTTGGCCGTGGTAGTACTGTCAAAATAGACGCTGGTATTCGACCTTGTAACCTCCAGGTAATTATTGGTTGTACTCTTTGAGGTTGTATTATAGCCACCCACGGCAAAACCACCCTTCGCTCCTTTGCTGGCAGCATCATCAGGAACATAGATCCTTACACTGTCGGGTGTGATCCGAAGATATTCCTGGGATACTCCCTTGGATGTTGTATTGTAACCCCCGACTGCAAATCCCCCTTTTGCTCCCTTTTTGCCTTCATCTACAAATACCATTACTCCGTCATTATACACTGCAAAAACCGGATTGCCCAGATCATTTTTTACTTCAAAAAGAGGCTTCTCAACTTGCCCATCTAAGGTGTTAATTGCCACAGGACGTGCAGTCTGTATGGTATCCCGATTAAGTTCCCAGCCACTGATACTGTTTATCCTGCTATCGATATCTATGGAGATGTTCCCAGGATCCTGTGACAAACTTATTACACCATTTGTAAAAGAGAGCTCCTGCAATTCATTAAAGGGATCATTATCGGCATCATCAACACCATCCTGAAGAGGAGAGAGATCCACTTCATTTCCTCCGGTTATTGCAAGACTCGTTCCTGTAAGGGTCAATGTCTGATTATCCGTAGCCGGATCACCCTGGTCACCTTTATCTCCTTTCAGATCAACCTCCATACCCCAACTTCCGTCAGGATTCTGAAAACTGAGCGATGTTGCGTTCCATGTGTGATAGGGTGCATCTCCACTGGGTCCCTGGGGACCTTCCGGTGCCTGAAATTCCACCCAGTTTGTAAGGTCCAGGTAAGGCTGCGTTGTTGATAAATAATCCGTAGTGGTTTCAAGAATCCACATGGAGTTTATTGCAGGATCACTGGTTGATCTGTCAAAAACATAATCCCCCGGTTGATAAGTGGTGCCCGAGACCCAGTTCCCCTGGTTGGCTAGTCCGGTTCCGGCATCTCCTTTCGGACCCTGGGGACCTTCCGGTCCCACGGGACCCTGGGGCCCCTGAATCCCCTGCTCTCCGGGATCACCCTGATCTCCCTTTGGTCCGGCCGGACCCTGTTCGCCCGGGTCACCTTTTTCTCCCTGGGGTCCTGCAGGGCCTTCAACTCCCTGAGGACCTTCGGGCCCTTGGGGGCCTTCGGTCCCGGAGGCTGCATACAGTGCATAAGGAACGGATACAAGTTCACCGGTTCCCATGGAGGTAAACCCGCCTCCTGCATCTACCTGTATATCCAAATTATATGCTCCCGAACCCCAGTCAATATTTGCAAAACTTCCCGCTGGTCCCGATCCGTTCACTGCTTCAGAACCACCAATTTTTAAGGTGAACAATCCAAAACTGTTCGTGG
>JBBDIE010000155.1:0-15375 GCA_040880545.1 Bacteroidales bacterium
ACATACATGAAAGCCAGTCAATTCCTGATGGATCGTTTCTGGACGTTACAAATAAGGGGGTAATCAATATCACAGGCGATCATGTTGCAAAGGTTGAAAATTATATCTCCCTTGGTCGTATTACAGCAAATAGTGGTGACGCAACACCTATCGTTGAATTAATTGATGGCGTAACAGTTATTAGTGTACAAGTAATTGTTGATGTTGAAGCGATAACTGTTTCAGGAGCTGGTGGAGCAACCACCATTACTACATTTGGAGGCACCCTGCAAATGGATGCAGCTGTTCTTCCGGCTGATGCCACAGATCCTTCCGTGATCTGGAGTGTAGACGATGAGGCAATTGCAACTATTGGCACTGATGGCTTGCTTACAGCAGTTGCCAACGGTGATGTTACCGTTACAGCAACGGCAAATGACGGATCCGGGGTTTCAGGTGATTTCATTGTTACAATCACCAACCAGGATGAGACAGGTATTGGATCAGCATACTTATTGTCGAAAGACCTGAGCATATATCCAAATCCTGCTGTGGAGATACTGAATATCAGAAGCTCCGTGGATGTTGCGATGATAAGCATTATCGACATTACTGGTCATACAGTAAGGTTACTCGAAAACCCTGGCAGGGAATTTTCAATCAGTCTTGAAAATATACCGGCTGGAATTTATATTTTAAAGGTACAGGACGATGAGTCCAATGCAGTGACCCGGCGTATTCTAAAGCAGTAAATATAGCTGAGTCAGATTGTTGTATGTAAAAAGGGGCCGTCTTATGTAATTATTAAGACGGCCCCTTATATTAAAATAGGTTCAGTTTACTTTTCCGCTTCTTTCTCCAGCTTGTTGTAATATTTACTGGTTAGCGCCGCACCAATTATACCCGCTTCGTTCAGTAGTGTTGCAGGTACTAATTCGGCCCTCGTTTTCAGGTGTTTAAAGAAAAGCTCATCTTTTTTGCTCACACCACCTCCAATGATAATCAAATCTGGCCAGAGCAAATCCTCCATTAAACTGAGGTATTCATTGAACCGCCCGGCCCACTCATCCCAACTCAGATTGTCCGCTTTCCTGGCAGCATCTGATGCATATTTCTCTGCATCATCTCCGTTCAGGGTCACATGCCCCATCTCCATGTTCGGGAGCAACTTGCCATTGGCAAACATCACGGTACCCAGGCCTGTGCCTACAGTGATCAGCAGCGCCACTCCCCGGTAATCTTTACCTGAACCGAATTTCATTTCTGCCATTCCGGCGGCATCGGCATCGTTAACTACATGCACCTTACACCCTGTCTCTTTACTGAATAGCTTGTTCAGGTTCTTATCGATCCAGCTGTCATCCACGTTTGCCGCTGTTCTGGCATAGCCCTGCTGGATCACACCCGGGAAACCAACGCCAATGGCTCCTTTCCATTTAAAATGTTTGACGATTTTCCCTATAACTTCTGCTACAGTCTCAGGGGTGGCAGGTTGGGGTGTGGGAATGCGGTATCTCCTGGTACTGAGGGTGCCCTTTTTTGTGTTGACTATGGCTCCCTTTACACCGGAACCGCCAATATCAATGCCAAGAATTTTTTTTAATTTCATAAAATTTTCATTATTCGATGAACGTCAGAACTGTTGCAGAACGTTTCATCCTGTACTATATTCTGTGCCTTTTCACTATTTATGATTATAATCTGGTGAAATCCATGTAAAACTATCATTTTTTGTGCAACGGCTGAAACAATGTGTATAACCTTTCATAAAGCAGGTTTAATTTAGAGCCACTATTTTTTATTTAATCAGAAGGAGAATAAATGTAAATGACTGTTTTGAAGTCGGGCACAACGCAGCTATTGACATTTTTCTTTCAAGCACTACTTAAAAACAGCTTCATATTTCATCCGTTTCATCACCTCCTCTTTACTGAATGGATCATCATGGTACCCGAAATCCATATACAGTTCTGTTTGGTTTCCGTAATATGGTGAAGCCGGTATGCCGGAAGTACCTGTTGGGATGACCGTTTTGGAATTGTCCCAGTTTCCGGTGGAATATATATGTCTTTGGGATGCACCATGATCGGCATCGTAACTGGTCCCCAGCGGGTAACTGAAGGGCGCAACTGTATGGAAGCTTCCACCAACACTATATGGTCCCAGATTGGGATCAAAAAGCTTGTTCACCAATTCGACACCTCCCATGGGATGTTCGATGGTAATGGTATGATAATCACCGTATTTCCAGGATTTAACATTGTCTCCTGCTAATTGCATCAACGTATCCACAGTAGCATTGAAGGCTTTCAGGATGTTGTCGCTGAACGTTTCAGTGATATCGGGGGTTTCGGTATCATCACACCACGCTGATTCCATGGTTTCTGCCAGCTTGTAGATATGATACCGGGCGATGATATTGTTCCCCATGACCTGGGGGAATAGCTCCTCACCCAGTTCATCCTTGTAGATTACATGGATCAGTTCAATGAACATCTGTTCATATATCAGTGGCGCCGCCAACGCCTTGTCCATCTGGTAATCCCAACCCATCAATGCTTCCAGTGCAGATTCTGCCACTCCTTCCACTTTCCCTGTAAGTACATCCAGATATACAGGAGTCAGCCTCCTGGCAAAGGCCGACAACTGGTCGGCGTGCATTTCCTTAAAACTTTCCACTGAATGCATCTCTTTTTCTTCCAGCATCTCCCTGATCCGGTCGATCCTGTTGGGTAAAGAGAACCAGGTGCCGATATACCAGGGGTACTCCTCATTCACCGTTCTGTTATTGGCGCTGGAAACTATGCCACTCTCAGGGTTGTAAGTATAGGGTAGGTTTTCAAAGGGTACAATGCCCTGCCAGTCGAACAGGCTGGTATCGCCCGGGTAAATCATCACCGGGTCGCCCTTTCTGATAGGCACCCCGCCTGCAGCCTGGAGCCCGATATTTCCCTCCTTATCGGCATACACCAGGTTCTGGCTTACAGCAATAAATGTTTTGGCGGCATCCCTGAATTCATCCCAGTTGGATGCCCTGTTGAAAAGGTGCACCGACCTTAGCTCATTACTGTAACCGGTTCCGATCCAGCGGGCAGAGATGGTCCGGTCGCTTACCCCTTTAAAGGTACTGACAACGGGGCCCCGGTGGGTAAACCTGTTGGTTCTTATCACTGGTTCATCCTCTCCCTTGATGTTGATTGATTCCTCTGTAATCCGCATATCTATCCACTCCCCGTCCAGTTTATACTGGTTGGAATCCTGCGGATTAATTGTCTCCAGGTAGAAATCCAGGTTGTCCACGGTCAGGTTGGTCATCCCCCAGGCAATATCTTCGTTATGGCCCGCGATCACATAAGGCTGGCCGGGAAGCACTACACCGGTCACATTCAGTTTACCCTCTACCACCTGGTGCATCTGGTACCAGATTCCGGGCGACATAAACCCAAGGTGCATATCATTGGCCAGCAGTGGCATGCCGGTTTCACTTTTCTTTCCTGAAATAGCCCAGTTGTTGGATGCCTCGAAAACCTTAACCCCCAGTCTGTCAATTACCTTTACAGCCTCTTCAATAGTTGTATTCATAGCCAGCTCAGGGTGTTCTTCCATATAATCGGGATAGACAAACCTGGTGATATATTCGCCGGCCCAGGGCATCAGTTCCCTGAGCAGTGATTGGTCCACGGCCTGGGAGATTTTGTAAATGGCCATGTCGGTTGACCAGCCCGATGTCAGATCCCAGGCCATGTATCCGATGAGGTTGGTGGTATGTACCACAGTCCACTCCTCGGGTTTGTATCCCAGCAACTTAAACTCGAAGGAGAGCTTCTTCTTGTTGTTCCGGATAAACTGGTTAACACCATCGGTATAGGCCACCAGGCAATTGATGATCTCAGGATCGGTGTTCAGAAGAACGTCGGCCGATTTGGACGAAAAATCAAATGCCCTGAAAAGCTGGTCCGCGGAAACCATATCCTCTCCGAAGATTTCGGAAAGCTGGCCGGTTGTGATCCTGCGCATCAGGTCCATCTGCCACAACCTGTCCTGGGCGGTAATGTATCCCACCACCCGGTAAAGGTCCTCTTCATTTTTGGCATAAATATGCGGAATTGCGAGCGAGTCACGGATTACGGTTACTGCATCGGTTAAATTTTCAAGGTCCACATTTTCAGCATAATCGGGTATCGCACCCTTTTTTACACTGTTTAAAATGATCAGACCGGCTACAAAACCTGCAACCACCAGCAGGATAACAGCCAACAGGATTCTTCTGAAAGTCTTCATAAGTTAATCTTTGTTAGATTATTGGAGTTTAAAATGCATGATAACAGGTTGATGGTCGGAGGCTGCAAAACCAAGTTCCATTCCCTTTACTTCAATCAATTCAATGTTGGGTGACAAAAGGAAGAAGTCAATCACCGTTGCAGGGGTCTTCCCCTGAGTATAAGGTATCATCACCCTCCGGTTGGTGGGGATTTTAGGGTCGTAGGCCCATGACCAGCCTTGTTCAGGATAACCATCTTCAATATAGGTCAGGTCATCCCGGTCAAATATATCTTCCGGAAATGCAGGTGCGAAATCAGGTGGACACTGGTTCCAGTCGCCGCCAGCCACTACATGATTCCCGGCCGCATATTCGTAGCTCAGGAAGTTTTTCAGATATGCCATCTGCTGTGCACGCAAGGAACCGTCGTCGTATGCAGAATTATGCGTATTGATTACTACCAGGTCGTTACCGCCCGTCAGCGGGTACCGGTTTACCATGAAACAACGGTCGAGCATAAACAGGTTCATGGGCCAGCTGTAATTCCCGGGAAAACTGTACCGCTTTACCTCCACCGGGGTTGGTGCTGAAAGTGTCTGCAGGCCCGATACAACCTTGCCCATAGGCTCAGTTGGGGGGAGCGGCACAAATGCTACGTCATAGTTCCGTGCGAATGAAGAATGGTAAGGATCAAAAAGGGTTACGATCTTATCATAAATGTTGATCCTGTAACTTCTTTTCGATTTCTCGTCCACCTCCTGGAGGAGGATGAAATCAGTCCCATTGAAATATTCCAGTGTCAGCAGGATATTCTTCAGATTTCTGATGGTATTCTCCCTTTCCGGCCGTACCATTTTGCCGCCGTCATAGAAAAAATCCATGGTACTGTCCAGTCCTGCATACCCGATATTCCAGGTAACCATTGAGAATGTAGAGTCGGCCAGGATATCCGGTGTTTCCGTTTCAAATAAGCGTTCATCGGGAGGAGGGCTGTAATTGTCAATGGTCGCGTATGCCAGGAAAACTATAAATGATCCTGCAATACAGACCAGTATCCAGAGAAGATATTTCAGGAAGCGCATAATTGGATATTTCTAATAAAAATAAAGAAACTATTGAAAAAAACATAACATGATCCACTAAAGGTATAAATATGATCTGAATATTCATCGATTTCAGTGGTACGCTTAAAAAAAAAAGGCAGGTTACAACCATTGATCTGAAATTATTTCTAAATTGAGCAATTAACTAAAACCTGAAATTTATGAAAAAGCTATTTTGGATGCTCATTGCATCTGTTTTGGTGCTACCCCTGGTAACGTTGGAGGCCCAGGATCCGGAAAATGAAACCACCGGTGAGAAAAAACAGGAACAGGTAAAGACCGGCTGGACTTTCGGGGGTGTACCTGTAGTTGCGTATGATGCAGATGTGGGATTCAAATATGGCGCCCTGGTTAACCTGTATAACTTCGGCGACGGTTCGCGTTACCCCATGTACGACCAGTCGATCTATGTGGAATGGTCGCGTACAACCAAAGGAAGTGGAATAAACCAGATCACCTGGGATACCGATAAGCTGATCCCGGGGATCAGGTCGTTTTTTGAGGCGAGCCTGCTTACGGAACAGGCGCTGGACTTCTACGGTTTCAATGGTTACCAGGCAAAATTCACGTCGGGTTATGAACTAGATCCACAAGATGACCTGTCGGATCGCCTGTTTTACAGACATTCCAGGCAGCTGATTCGTGTAAAGGCTGATTTTCAGGGAGAGATCATCGGACAGAAATTCAGATGGCTCGGTGGTGTAGGTTTTTATGGGAATAACATCGGAGCCGTGGATGTGGCAACCCTCAATGAGGGTAAAACAGAGGACCTGCTGTCAACCAACAGCCTGTACAATAATTATGTTGACTGGGGTATCATCAAGGATGACCAGAAGAACGGGGGAGGGCATACCCTGCTCAAAGGCGGATTGATTTACGACACACGCGATAATGAACCAAATCCCTTCAGCGGAATCTGGACCGAAATGCAGATTCATTATGCCCCATCTTTATTGAGTAATACAGATTATGGGTATGGACGATTCATTTTTACCCACAGGCAATATTTCACTATCATACCGGAATGGGTGAATTTCGCGGGACGGGTATCTTACCAGGGCAAGATCTTTGGTGAAATGCCATTTTATATGATGCCATACCTATTCAATACTGCACCAAAACTGACTACCGATGGTGTAGGTGGATCGAAGACTGTACGGGGTGTGATGCGAAACAGGATCGTGGGTGAGGGTTTTGCTTACAGTAATCTTGAACTCCGCGGAAAGATCCTGAAAACCAGGTTCCTGAAGCAAAATTTTTATATTGCCCTTTCGGGCTTCGTGGATGCCGGAATGGTAACACAAAAGTACAAACTACCAGCCGATCTGCTTACCACATTCCCCGAGGCAGCAACCCATATCGATCCGAATGCCAAAGAGATACCGCACGTTGGTTATGGTGGTGGAATCCATTTTGTACTGAATCAGAATTTTATTGTTACGGTTGATTACGGACTGGCAGCCAAAGCTGATGACGGGAATTCGGGAATGTATATAAATCTGAATTTCTTGTATTAGCATACATTAAATTGCAACAAACCGAAGGGGTGATTACTTTAAGAGTTTTGTGATTTTCTCAATAACCGAATCAAGGAAACTGGGCTCGATAGCTGTGTTTTTAGTAATAATCAGGCTTTCGTTCAAGAGGAATATTTTATGTAACCGGATACAGCTTTGTAATGGAAGTTCTTTATCATTAACGAAATTGGTTTTGTTTATTGGCAGTGAGAGGATGTCGTTATGAATTTTAGAGGTAACCTGAACCATCAGGTAATCACCAGTCTTGTTTACCGTATCGTTGGAAATTATAAGAGCAGGTCTTTTCTTTGTTTTGGATAAATCGGAAAACGGGAAACCAATAATAACAATGTCGCCTTTTTTATACTTCATAGTTTACAGAACTTCGTCCCACCTGTTATCTTCATCAGAGAGCCAATCTTCAACCATGCTTTTTTCGGATAAAAGCATAGTCTCGTAAGTACTATCTTCTTCAACTACATTTTCGGTTATTGATTTATTTTCTTTTATCTGAATGTCAGTAAACCTGCTTTTTATGTGGTTGATAAAAGCATGGTACTTGTTATCCGGTATATTTATAACTACTTGCTTCATAATCAATTATTATAAGATGTAGGCCATAACTAATAAATACTTGCTTTCAACATAAATGTAAAAATACAATATTTCTGATTAACCTCAATTATCGTTCCAAAAAGCCTCTCGCAGCTAATCCTACAACCCGGCCTCCTGCTTAAATTTTTTTACGAATTCCACCATGTAGCGGTGCCGTTCCACAGCCAGCTCCCGGCCAGTGGAGGTATTCATCATGTCTTTCAGAAGGAATAGTTTTTCATAGAAATGGTTGAGCGTAGGGGCAGGGGAGCCCCTCTCTTCCCCTGGGGGGGGTTGCTCATGTAGCGGGATCGCCGGATCGTAGAGCGGCCGGTTTTTATAACCCCCGTAATTAAACCCCCGGGCGATGCCAATGGCCCCCATGGCATCGAGCCTGTCAGCATCCTGGACGATCTGAAATTCAATAGTGTTAATCGGCGTCCTTTCCATCCGCTTCCGGAAGGAGATATTGTTGATGATGTCCCTGATATGCCCGGCCTTCCTGCTGTCCAGTCCCCTGTCCACAAGAAACTCATGCGCCATCTCCCCACCGTCGGTCTCCGCTCCGTCATGAAACTTTGTATCGGCAATGTCATGCAAAACAGCCGCCAGTTCAATTACCTCCGCGTCGCCTTCACCTTCCCTCTGCAGAATATACTGCGACATTTTCAGCACCCGTTCTGTATGCAGCCAGTCATGCCCGCCGTCGAACGACGCAAGTTTCGTTTTTGCGAATGCTATGGTTTGATGAAGTATATCCATGCGTTCCAATTGAACCCCCAAGTTAAAAAAACTGCCTGATTCAATCACGCAGTTTCCAGTTTTTTCCAGCATGGTGGGAAAATCCAACCCAATCCGATCCAACCCAATTCGATCAATTCAGCCACTGTAAATGATTATACCTGACTCCCTAAACAATCCCCGTAAAACCCATAAACGCCAGGGCCATTAAGCCTGCCACGATAAAGGCAATGGGAACCCCCTTCATCTGTTTCGGCACGTTCATCATATCCAGTTGCTCCCTGATACCGGAGAACGTGACCAGGGCAAGTCCGAAACCGATGGCATTTCCAATGGCAAAGACCACGCTGCCCATCAGGCTGAAATCTTTCTGAACAGCCAGCACTGCCACACCCAAAACTGCGCAGTTGGTTGTGATCAAAGGCAGAAAAATACCGAGCGCCTGGTATAGCGGCGGACTGATCTTTTTCAGAATGATCTCAACCATCTGCACAAGGGAAGCTATCACGAGTATAAAAGTAATTGTTCTCAGGTATGATAGCTCCAGGGGTACAAGGACATAGCGAAAAATAAGGTATGTAACAATGGTGGCAATTACCATCACGAAGGTAACGGCCCCGGTCATGCCCAGTGCCGTATCCACTTTGTTGGAAACGCCTATAAAGGGGCAAATGCCCAGGAATTGGTTCAGTACAATGTTGCTGACAAATACAGCGGCGATGATGATCAATACATATTCCATGGTCAGGCTGTTTTTTCTTTCAGTTTATTGGCTAAAACGATCAGGTATCCCAATGCAATAAAAGCACCCGGGGGAAGGATGAACAGGAGCATGCCATCGCCTTTGAGGAACGACATTCCAAAGATCGCACCACTTCCGAGGATCTCCCTTACAGCGCCCAGTGCAGTGAGAGCAATGGCAAATCCCACTCCCATGCCAAGTCCGTCAACCAGCGATGAAACAATGTTGTTTTTGGAGGCAAAAGCTTCGGCTCTTCCCAGAACAAGACAATTCACTACGATCAGGGGTATAAAGAGACCCAGCGCGTCAAACAGGTAGGGGACATAGGCCTTCATCACCATTTCTACCACCGTTACAAAGGTGGCAATGATCACGATAAATGCAGGTATTCTCACCTTGTCGGGTATCTGGTTTTTGATCAGGGAGACCACCAGGTTTGACATTACAAGTACAAAGGTGGTTGCCAGTCCCATGCCAAGCCCGTTCACCGCCGAGGTGGTAACACCCAGGGTGGGACAGAGTCCGAGGAACATGACAAAAACTGCATTCTCTTTAAGCAGTCCCTTACTGAAATTTTTCCACTGGTTCATATCTGAATTGTGTTTAATCTTTAATTTTTTACAATGCCGGTTGCCATAAAAGCATCGTAGGCACGTTGTACCGCTTCACAGTATGCCCTGGAAGAGATAGTTGTGGCAGTAATGGCATCCACATCCCCACGGTCCTTCACCACCATAAGTTTGAAATCTTCCGGATGCTTGCCCATGAACTGCACATGAAAATCTGATTTACCCTGCTCCATCTTGTCACCCAGTCCGGGTGTTTCCGAATGGCTCACCACAGCCACATCGATGATGGTTCCCGTTGAATCAAATCCGACCATCAATTTGAAATGTCCGCTGAATCCATTGTTGGTAAAGGTCTCCACCGCGGTGCCAACCAACGCTCCGTCCATTTTCGCCGTATACAGAACCACCGTATCGCCGTCGACTCCGTATTTTAAGAATTCCAAGGAAGGTTCATTATTAAAATCGGGGACCACAGCCTTGATCGCCCTGTTTTTCTTCTCCAGTTCTGCGAGTCTGATAGGTTCCTTTGTCATTTCATAGATGCTTCCCAGAAGGGCCGCAGCCACCAGTGCCACAATGGACAATGTGGCAATCATACTTGTAAAGGTTGATTCTTTCTTAGCCATGTTGAACCTCCTTTCCAAATCGTTTCGGTTTAATATATTTGTTGAGCAGCGGCACAAACGCGTTCATGATCAGTATCGCGAACTGGACCCCTTCAGGATAGGCGCCAAACAGCCGGATGATCACCGTGAGGACCCCGATCAGGATACCGTAGATCACCATCCCTTTTTTGGACATGGGAGAGGTGACGTAATCGGTGGCCATATAAATAGCCCCGAGCATCAGTCCGCCCGTAAGCAGGTGAAACAAGGGGTCGGCATATTTATCCGGATTAATGAGCCACATGAGTCCGGTGAATAGTGCCACGGATCCAAGTACTGTAACCGGGATGTGCCAGGTAATAATTTTCCTAACCAGCATAAAAACAAGTCCCAGCAATAGCGCAACGGCGGCAACCTCGCCGGCCGATCCCATCATCTTTCCCATGAACATATCCATGTAACCGGGTGCCTGTTCAACCAATGCCGTGGCAGTTTGATCTCCCAATCCCTCTTTAAGCATTCCCAGTGGAGTGGCACCGGTGGTGGCATCGGTATATTTCATCCACTGTCCTGGTTCCGGATAGCTGGTCATTGCCACCGGGAAAGAGATGAACAGGAACACCCTACCCACCAGTGCAGGATTAAAGATGTTGTTTCCAAGTCCTCCGAAAGTCATTTTCCCAACACCGATCGCCACCAGTGCGCCGATCATAACTATCCAGAATGGGATGTTGGCCGGAAGGCAGAATGCCAGAAGCAACCCTGTGAGTAGTGCCGACCCGTCGAGATGGGTGGTAGGCACCTTCAGTATGTATTTCTGAATCAGGTATTCGAAAAGAATACACGAAAGGATGGAAACCAGCGTTACGATAATCATGCCTATTCCGAAGAAATAGACCGATATCGCCAATACCGGCAACAGCGAGATAATCACCCCGTACATGAGCTTCGGAACACTCTCTGAAGCGTGTGCATGTGGTGATGGTGAAACAATTAACTTATTCATTATATGTGTTTTGTCTTTTTATTATACAGCCTTGCGTGCCCGCATTCTTTTGCCTGTTTCGACTTTACCCAACCGGATGTAATCCAGCAACGGTCGTGAAGAGGGACAGGTGTAACTGCAGCTGCCGCACTCTATACAATCCATTACATGGTTATCTTCCAGCGCTTCATACATGCCCTTTTCCGTCTGGGCCATCAACAGGTAAGGTTCCAGTCCCATCGGACAAACGGTAACACATCGTGTACACCGGATGCATGGCTGCACCTCCGCACGTTTTGCCTCTTCATTGTTGATGAGCAGTATCCCGGAACTTCCTTTTACAATAGGTATATCCAGGTTGGAAACTGCTTTTCCCATCATGGGCCCACCATTAATCACCTTGGCCGTATCCTCAGGTAATCCTCCCGCTTTTTCAATAAGGTAAGAGACGGGTGTTCCGATCCGGGTCCGGAAATTGGCGGGATTTGAAACGGACTTCCCCGTAACGGTTACAATCCTTTCGATCAATGGCCTGTTTTTCTGAACTGCCATATACGATGCAAAAGCTGTCCCCACATTAAAAACCACCACACCCACATCGATGGGCAATCCTCCTGAAGGCACTTCACGATTCAACAGTGCCTGCACCAGCTGTTTTTCGCCACCCTGTGGATATTTTACTTGCAGTGGCTGAACACTAATTTCTTCTTCGCCGTTGGTAATCTCCTCCATTATATGGATGGCATCCGGCTTGTTGTTTTCTATTCCAATGATCGCTTTTTCCACCCCGAGGCCGCTCATGAGGATTTTAATTCCCACCAGGAGTTCATTGCTCTTCTCCATCATCAGGGCATGGTCGGCCGTGAGATAGGGTTCGCATTCCACGCCATTGATGATCAGGTATTCAGCTTTTTTCCCCTTGGGGGTCATCAGCTTTACGTGGGAAGGGAATGTGGCACCACCCAGTCCTACAACTCCGGCTGCCAGAATCTTGTTTCTGATCTCTTCCGGGGTTGCCCCGACATTAGGAACCAGGTCGGCTGTTGTATCGATACCCTCGGCCCAGTCATCTTCTTTAACTTCAATTTGAACGGCCATTTTCCTGTACCCGGTTGAATCGGGGAAATTATCGATCTTCAGTACTTTACCGGTCACAGAAGAGTGAATATTGGTGGAAACAAATCCTTCTGCCTGTGCAATCAGTTGACCGGTTTTTACCTCATCACCTTTCTCCACCAATAGTTTGGCCGGGGCACCAAGGTGCTGTGTTACTGGTATGATCACCTGTTCCGGCAGACCGGCAAATTCAATTTTTTTGCCGGCGGATATTTTATTTTCAGGTGGATGGATGCCACCTCTTGCAAATGTTAGTAATCCCATTGTTTAATCCTTTTGCGTATTTGGGTTAGCACCATCATTGTTTCCCGGGGCCGTTTCTGCAGACACGACTTCCTCTTCCTTAACCCGGGGTGGTGGAAAATGGATCTCGAGAATTGCATCTGTGGGACATTCGGGAACGCATTTCCTGCAGAGCCGGCATTTTACCGGGTCGATGTATGCCAGGTTGTTGGCCATGGTGATGGCATCGTGCGGGCAAACCTTGAAACATTTGCTGCAACCAATACATGCCACGCTGCAGTTCTTCTTCGCCACACCCCCCTTTTCTTCATTGATACAGCTGACAAAAATTTTCCTGTCTTTTTTATTCTTTTTCCGGAGTTCGATAATGTCTCTCGGACAGGCTGTCACACATGCCCCGCATGCGGTACATTTATCATCGATCACCTCCGGAAGTCCGGTTTCTGGATTCATGTGTATCGCGTCAAAATCGCAAACCACCACGCAGTCTCCGCATCCAAGACATCCATGGGGGCATCCGCCTTCACCGGCATAAAGACTGTGCGCCACGGCACACGACATGGCGCCATCGTAGGTGGTGGTACGGGGCCTGAATTCCGGACGGCCGTTGCAGCGGATAACCGCGACCTGTGGATCCTGTTCCACGGCTTCACGGCCAAGAATAGATGCAACCTGTGCCATTACCTCGTTTCCCCCCACCGGACAGAACAGATCGTCGAACGATTCTGCCTTTACCAGCGCTTCGGAAAAATTCCTGCATCCGGCAAATCCGCAACCACCGCAATTAGCAGCAGGCAAGGCATCTTCCACCAGGTCGATCCGCGGGTCCTCGTATACCTTGAATTTCTGTGCAACAAAATAGAGAATAACCGCAGCCACAGCTCCAATGGCTACCAGGGTGATAATTGTGTATATGATAATCTGACTCATACGCCGTTAAATAATTTCTCTAACTTGAATGTAAATGAATTCCCAAGGCTCTCCCTGAACAGGTATATGGAGAGGTAATAGGGCAGCAGTGAGGCCAGCGACCACAGCCCTGCCTGCAGTTCCGGTACCCCAATGACCGTAAGTACGATCAGGAGCAGCATCAGTAACAGGAACGGGTATACATACCCAAAAGCGACGGCCCTCATGCCGGTTCGCCGGGCAATAAGAACTTTTACCTGTTCCCCCGGATGAACTTCCATGCCTCCGGTGGAAACGGTCAGCATCTTCTCCTCCTGGTCGGCTGCCGAGCATGCACCTTTTGCATGACACGATGCACAGGCCGACTGGCTGTTAATTCTGACTGAGGCCAACTGGCCCGTTACAGAATCCACAAACCCCACATGATCAATTGTATTTCGATTTGTCATACCTGGTTTTTGAAATCAGCTACAAAATTATTCATACTACTTTCTTATTTATTGTTGCAGATCATAATTCGGTAAAAGAGAGGGTTATTTATTCTGGGTTTAAATAATGAGGGGGAGGGCGTACTGAATGGGTGGAGCGAGAAGGTTGGGGGTTGATATTTATCCCTTATATCCATTTTAATCTGACGCATCCCGGTTCAGGACTTTTTCTGGTTACAATTTGATCATCCACAAAATTTTAAAAGTATTGTTATTTTAAAAAATAATTCTCTATGTTTGTACCCTATTAAAATAGTAGGATAAAAGTGTATATTTAAAATGAGCAGATTACTTTCCATAAACAATCGTATAAACAATTGTTGCTGTATGCCCTTCAGGCATGTGGAAGGAAGTGGTTTACCACCCTGTTAGACATTAATATTATAATGAATAATGCAGCCTTTCACATCACGTGAAGGGCTTTTTTTTTACCCGAAAAAGACCAAATAATCAATAAATTAAATCTTTAAACCATGAAAAAAGTGTATAGTGACATTACAAAGACAATTGGCCGGACACCGCTGGTGCAGATCAACAGAATTAACCAGACGAAAGCCATTATCCTGGCAAAACTGGAATCATTCAATCCCGGAGGCTCTGTTAAAGACAGAATTGCTATCTCCATGATCGAGGCAGGAGAGAAAAGCGGTGATATAAAAAAGGACACCGTAATCATTGAGCCCACCAGTGGGAATACAGGGATCGGACTGGCCCTTGTAAGCGCGGCCAAAGGGTACAGGCTGATTCTTACCATGCCGGAAAGTATGAGCCTTGAGCGGAGAAAAATACTGCAGGCCTATGGTGCCGAGCTGGTACTTACACCTGCCGGCGAAGGGATGAAAGGGGCCATTGCCAAGGCCCAGGAGGTGGCAACTGAACACCCCGACCATTTCATTCCTCAGCAGTTTAAGAATCCGGCAAATCCGCAGGTTCACCGTGAAACCACCGCAAACGAAGTCTGGGAAGATACAGAAGGAAAGGTCGATATATTCGTATCGGGTGTTGGAACCGGCGGAACCATTACCGGGGTGGGGGAGATACTCAAGAATAAAAAACCATCGGTCAAGACCTATGCCGTAGAGCCTGAGCTGTCACCCGTGTTGTCGGGCGGTAGTCCGGGGCCGCACAAGATTCAGGGCATCGGAGCCGGTTTCGTACCGGATGTACTGAATACGGCCATTTACGATGGCGTGGTCAAGGTGACCGAGGCTGATGCACTGAAACAGGCAAAAAACCTTTCGGTGCAGGAGGGGATCCTGGTTGGAATATCTTCCGGTGCTGCCCTGGCCGCTGCACTGCAAATTGCAGAGAAGGCTGAAAATGAGGGGAAAGTTATTGTGGTGGTACTGCCCGATACCGGGGAAAGATATTTCAGTACAGTGCTGTTTGAAAATAATTAGTGTCTGTCCATATTGTCCGTTTGCTGCGTTACACTCGTCGGGAAATTGATCGTTTTCCTATTTGAAACGTGAGAGGGTGCAGGTACTTCATCGTAAGGGGCTTTTTTTTAACCACAGAGGACA
>JBBDIE010000156.1:0-15366 GCA_040880545.1 Bacteroidales bacterium
CAGTAAAATCAATCCTGTAAAAAGATGTGTATAAAGATTAGCCACGTGGAGAAGGAGAGGGCGCTTCGATAAATTTTTCCAGGATTTCAATGATATTTTGGGGTTTTGTCGCTTTGATTCGGTATTCAGAATAAAAATGTATTCTCCGTTTATGCACTTTTTTGAACCACGGAGTTTAGGGAGTTTAAAAAAATTTTATATTTCGTTTTATATCTTTACCCTCCCCTATTTATTATTCTTATTCATGTTTTTTTATCTTTTTTTATATTTATACCCCCTTTATTTTAGGGGGTATAAATATTTATTTTACTATTTTTTAAATTTTACCCTCTATTTTATTTGCAGGTTAAAAAGATTGATTGTAGTTTTGTTTCGAATTATAATTATTAACCTATTAAATATTACATTATGAAATCAAACAAACATTTTATGCGATATTCTGTAATCGTACTTTCTATTTTACTAACATATGTAAATTTGAGCGCACAGGATAATTCAAGCATATCATTCGATGCCGGGACAGATATCGTAAGTAATTATATATGGCGCGGAACCAAATTCGGTACCGGCCCGGCCGTACAGCCCTTTATTGAATTCAGTGCGGGCAACTTTACCGTCGGTTCATGGGGCTCATTTGGCGTTACCCTGGATGAGGCAGCCGAAGCGGACCTCTACCTCTCCTATGGATTTGATTTTGGATTGAGTGTAGGACTGACGGATTACTATTATCCGGGAACGGAATATTTTGACTATTCCTCCGCAAGCGGATCCCACGGTTTTGAAATTAACCTGGGGTATGAACTGGAAGGAATTTCCGTTGGAGCAAATTATATGCTGAACGAGGCTCCCGGAGCAGGAACTGCAGGGGGTGATATGTACTTCGAACTTGGTTATTCATTGAATGCAGTTTCGCTGTTCGTGGGTGCGGGGAACGGATGGCACACTACCACCGGAGACTTTGCCCTTACCAACGTGGGATTATCAGTTTCAAAAGAGCTGGCCATCACTGAATCATTCTCCCTGCCCCTGACAGGTACGGTGATTCTGAATCCAGAAACGGAGCAATTCTATGTGGTTGTGGGTGTATCATTCTAAAATAAAATTTAACAATAAACAGAGGCAGACATGAAAAAAATTGAAGCAATCATCCGAAAAACAAAATTCGAAGAGGTAAAGGATGCCCTGCATGACAATGGTATAGAATTTTTCTCCTTCTGGGAAGCCAGGGGAGTGGGTATGGCGCGACAGAGCAGGGTTTACCGTGGAATTGCCTATGATACCAGTACCATTGAAAGGCTTTACCTCTCCATGGTAGTCAGGGACATCAACCTTGAAAGAACAATCGAAACTATTATCAGTTCGGCCGGTACAGGCGAGGTGGGGGACGGAAAGATCTTTGTTTCCAATATTCACGAGAGTATACGGATCAGGACAGGTGAAAAAGGAGATGAGTCGCTGTACATTAAAGACTGAACGTAGTAATTAATACACATAAACTTAACAAACATGGAAGGAATAACAATATCAATAGATACCATCTGGATCCTTGTGGCCGCCTGTCTGGTGATGTTCATGCAGCCGGGATTTGCATTGGTTGAATCGGGATTTACAAGATCTAAAAACACGGCAAACATCCTCATGAAAAACCTGATGGACTTCTCCATTGGTTCGCTGGCCTTCTGGTTCATCGGATATACCATTATGTACGGGGAAGATGTGGGTGGTTTCATAGGAAAAATTTCCCTCTTTTTCAATAGCGATGCCATCGATGGTGTCCCCGATAAGGCATCACTCATGTTTCAAACGGTATTTGCCGCCACGGCAGCCACCATAGTATCGGGTGCAGTTGCAGAACGGACAAAATTTTCTGCTTATCTCTTTTTCAGTGTGGCAATTACCATATTCATATACCCTGTTTCGGGCCATTGGGTATGGGGAGGCGGCTGGTTATCGGAACTTGGGTTCCATGATTTTGCCGGCTCAACGGTAGTACACTCCGTAGGTGCGTGGGTTGGACTGGTAGGTGCAGCCATGGTAGGGCCACGGCTTGGTAAGTATGGTAAAGCAGGAGAACCTCGTGCCATTCCCGGTTCAAACCTGGCACTGGGAGCCCTTGGTGTTTTCATTCTCTGGTTTGGCTGGTTTGGTTTCAACCCAGGTTCTCAGCTGGCCGCTGCAGGTGAAGATAATGCATTGGCCATTTCCCATATCTTTATTACCACAAACCTGGCCGCCTCTGCAGGGGCTGTAACGGCCATGTTCATCACATGGATCAGATATAAACGTCCCGGACTCTCCATTACCCTGAACGGTGCTTTGGCCGGCCTGGTTGCCATTACTGCCGGATGTGACGCAGTTAGTCCCGGAGGAGCCGTGATCATCGGTATTATTGCAGGAATAGTACTGGTATTCGGTGTATCCTTTATCGACAGAATACTGAAAGTAGATGACCCGGTAGGAGCTGTTTCTGTGCATGGACTCAGCGGTGCAGCCGGAACCATCCTGGTGGGGCTGTTCAGTACTTCCGAAGGTCTCTTTTACGGTGGAGGTGCAAAACTACTTGGCATACAAGCAATTGGAGTAGTATCGGTAGCTGCATGGGCCATGGGACTCGGATTCATACTCTTTTTCATTCTCAAAAAGACGATCGGAATTCGTGTAAGCAAAGTTATTGAAGAGGAAGGGCTCGACGTTTATGAACACGGTGAATCGGCCTTCAATTAGTAGCTTCATTCCAGATTAATAAATGGTAGTTCAGGAAGCGGTGCCCGATCAGGCATCGCTTCTTCTTTATTTTTGCACATAATTTCCTGTTTTTTTATTGAACAACATTCGCAGCCAATCTGTTTTATCTACTGGGAACATACTGCCGACAGTTTTTCAACAGAACAGATGGCAATACCTGATTTTTTTATGATCCCAAACAAAAAAAATGAACACGGCTGTAAAGCAATGTTTTCGGGAGAGAAAGAGCATCTGCCATCAATTCAATTTTCCATTAATCGGTTTCAATCTATAAGTTGTTAACCATAAAAATTGATAAAATTATAATCATTGAGGGAGTCCTGGCTTTTGATTCGTAATTATTAATACTTATCTTTGCATCTTCTATGGTGATGTACAGAAATAACGATATTAATCATTTTTTGAGGATCCTGGTAAAAATACTACCATCCGGGTAAGCAATCTATACCATAACAGAAGCAGACCGTTCCCGGATAACAAAAAAAGGAACGGTCTTTTTTTAACAGACAGACAAACATGAGAAAAGAACGTCCAAAGCAACAGGGACTTTATCGTCCGGATCTTGAACATGACAATTGCGGAATTGGATTCGTGGTTCAACTGAAGGGAGTTAAATCGCATTCGATCATTCAACAGGGACTGGAAACTCTGGTGAACATGACACACAGGGGTGCAGAAGGTGCAGACAGCAAAACCGGTGATGGTGCAGGTATCCTTATGCAGGTACCCAGGGATTTTTACCTGATGCAGGGTTATTCTATTCCCCGGGAGGGTCAGTTTGGTACCGGATTGGTTTTTCTCCCACAAGAGAGCGATGATGCAAAGGCATGTGAGGATATTCTACTGCAGATCATTAAAGAGGAGGGTGTGGATTTCATTGACTTCAGGGATGTCCCTGTGGATAATTCCATTTTGGGCGAAATTTCAAGGGCAGCGGAACCGCTCATCAAACAGATCCTGGTTGGAGGAAACAACCTTGCCCAGGATGAATTGGAACGAAAGCTATATATTATCAGGAAACGGGCCGAAAAACAGATAGCCGGTTCAGATATCGGGCAAAAAGATATTTTTTACATACCCAGTCTTTCCACCAAGGTGCTTATTTATAAGGGTATGCTCACAAGCGAACAGCTTGGAGGTTATTTTCTGGATCTTACTGACAAAAGGCTGTCCAGTGCCATTGCACTGGTCCACTCCAGATTCAGCACAAACACCTTCCCAAGTTGGGACCTGGCGCAACCATTCCGCATGCTGGCACACAACGGGGAGATCAATACCGTGAAGGGGAACAGGTTCTGGATGGCCGCCAGGGAGTCTATCATGAAGTCAGACAACCTGGGGGACCTCTCCAAAATCTATCCGGTGATTGAACCCGATAAAAGCGACTCAGCATCCCTTGACAATGTACTGGAGTTTCTGGTGATGAGCGGGAAGTCACTTCCCTATGCCATGTCCATATTAATCCCTGAATCGTGGAACGAGAAGAATCCCATTTCCAGGGAACTGAAAGCATTTTATCAGTATCACTCCACCTTTATGGAGCCCTGGGACGGACCGGCATCTCTCATCTTCTCAGACGGAAGATATATTGGAGGAACCCTGGACCGGAACGGTTTGCGTCCATCAAGGTATGTGATCACCAGGAACGATATTATGGTCATGGGGTCCGAAGTGGGAGTTCAAAAATTTGCACCCGAAGATATCAGGGAAAAGGGGAGGCTGAGACCGGGAAAACTGTTGATGGTAGATACTAAGGAGGGTACCATTAAATATGATCCGGAATTGAAAGCTGAACTGGCCAATGAGTATCCTTACGTCGACTGGATCAAGGAAAATATGGTTAGTCTTGAAAAGATTGAGACAGGGCAGAAAGCCAGTGTGGAGCTTGGTAAGGATTATGAAAAGTATGAGCGGACCTTCAATTATACAAGCGAAGACATAGAGATGGTCCTGTTACCCATGGCAACTACGGCCAAAGAACCTATTGGTTCCATGGGGAATGATGCACCACCGGCGGTTATCTCGGAAAAACCTTACAGGTTGTTCAATTATTTCAAACAGCTGTTTGCCCAGGTCACCAATCCGGCCATTGATCCGATCAGGGAAGAGCTGGTAATGAGTCTGACAGGATACCTGGGATCTGTCCAGACCAACCTGCTGGAAACCCAACCAGACCATGTAAAACTGGTAAAATTTAAAAGTCCTGTGATTTCCAACTCTACCTTTGAACTGATCAAACGGCTGAGTTACAAAGGATTTTCCAATTCCACCATCCCCATGTTGTTCAAAGCTGACCAGGGTGCCAAAGGGTTGGAAAAGGCGGTGGATGAGATATGTATGCAGGCTGAAAAAGCGGTAAATGCAGGTAAGAACTATATCATTCTCACCGACCGTGGTATCAGTGCAGATATGGCACCTGTACCCTCTCTGATGGCTGTCTCTGCTGTACACCATCACCTGATCAATACCCGGAAACGGATGCAGATCGATATCGTGGTGGAATCTGCAGAACCAAGGGAGGTGACACACTTTGCCCTCCTGTTTGGATATGGCGCCAGTATCATTAATCCATACATGTGCTTTGCTGCCATCGATAAGCTGGCCAGGGAGAATAAGATGCAGATGGACTACGACAGGGCCGAATGGAACTACATGCATGCCGTGAATAAAGGGCTGTTAAAAATACTTTCAAAAATGGGCATTTCCACCCTGAGAAGTTACCGTTCTGCCCAGATATTTGAAGCAGTAGGCATCGACAAGGAGGTGATCAACAAATACTTTGAGGGAACCCACTCTCGGATCGGTGGACTTGGTCTGGAGGAACTAACCCGGGAGGCGCTGATCTCACATAATAATGCATTCAACCCGGAGCCGCTTGCAGGGCAACTGATGGAGGGTTTCTACCATTACAGGAAACATGGAGAACAGCATGCCTGGAATCCCGAATCCATCGGACTGCTCCAATGGGCAACCCGTACCAACAGTTACGAAAAATTCAAGGAGTACAGTGCCATCGTTGACAGGGACACAAAAGTTCCCGGTTTCCTGAGGGGGTTACTGGATATTAAACGTAATCCCATCGATATCGACCGTGTGGAACCGGTGGAAAACATTATGAAACGATTCGTTACGGGGGCCATGTCGTATGGTTCCATCAGCAGGGAGGCCCACGAATCACTGGCCATTGCCATGAACAGGATCGGTGGAAGGAGCAATACAGGTGAAGGAGGAGAAGATCCCAACCGTTTCAAACCCTATGAAAATGGCGACAATCCAAGGAGTGCCATCAAGCAGGTGGCCAGCGGCCGTTTTGGTGTTACCACCGAATACCTGGTCAACGCCGAAGAACTGCAAATCAAGATCTCACAGGGGGCCAAGCCAGGAGAGGGCGGACAGCTTCCCGGACATAAGGTGGATAATATCATTGCAAAAACCAGGTACTCCATCCCGGGAATTACATTAATCTCTCCCCCGCCCCATCACGATATCTATTCCATCGAAGATCTGGCACAACTCATTTTCGACCTGAAAAATGTCAATCCAAAAGCAACAATCAGTGTAAAGCTGGTATCTGAAACCGGGGTGGGAACCATTGCAGCAGGTGTTGCCAAAGCATCTGCCGATCTTATTACCATCAGTGGTGCAGAGGGTGGTACGGGAGCCAGTCCGAGCTCATCCATTAAACATGCCGGGCTACCCCTGGAAATGGGGCTGACCGAAACACAACAGATCCTGGTTATGAACAACCTGCGGAAGAAGGTTGTGCTTCAGGCCGATGGTCAGATGAAAAATGGCCGTGATGTGATCATGGCGGCACTAATGGGAGCCGAGGAATTTGGATTTGCAACAGCTGCGCTCATTATACTTGGCTGTGTAATGATGCGTAAATGTCATCTGAATACCTGTCCGGTGGGCGTTGCCACCCAGGATCCCGAGTTGAGGAAAAGATTCAGGGGTGATGCAGATTACGTGGTGAATTATTTCAGATTCATTGCGGAAGAGACCCGGGAATACCTGGCACAGCTTGGATTTGAGAAGCTGGATGATATCATTGGAAGGGCAGATCTCCTAACCAGGGACGAATCTGTCAACAACTGGAAAAGCAGCAAACTTGATCTTTCACCACTTATGTTCCTACCGGAAGAGGCCAAAACCAACTCGTTACGCTGGACCGAACCTCAGCACCACAAGATCGAAGATATACTCGACCGGGAACTCATTAAACAAGCGAAGGCTGCACTTGAAAAAGCTGAAAAGGTTCATATTCAACTTCCCATAAAAAACACAGACAGAACCACTGGGGCGATGCTTTCGGGAGAAGTGGCAAGAAAATACGGATCGGAAGGATTACCGGAAGGGACGATCAGGTGCAGTTTCACCGGATCTGCAGGCCAGAGTTTCGGGGCATTTCTCTCCAAAGGAATGGAATTTCAGCTTGAAGGGGATTCCAATGATTACCTGGGCAAAGGACTTTCAGGGGGAAGGATCATTGTTGTTCCTCCCAAAGGGTCAACCTTTGAATCGCATAAGAATATCATCATCGGAAATACAACGCTGTATGGTGCAACCCAGGGGGAAGCATTTATCTCAGGTATGGCCGGAGAAAGATTTGCAGTACGGAACAGCGGTGTAACTGCCGTGGTTGAAGGCGTGGGTGACCACGGGTGCGAATACATGACCGGCGGACAGGTTGTGGTGCTGGGTGAGATAGGTCGTAACTTTGCCGCGGGAATGAGTGGTGGTATAGCTTACGTTCTGAATGAAAGTGGTAATGTGGATTATTACTGCAATTTGGGCATGGTTGAATTATCGTTGGTTGAAGAGCAATCAGATATACGGGCATTAACCGAACTTATTACAAAGCATTTCGAATTTACCGGAAGTAAAATTGCGGAGAAGATTCTGAACGACATCCAGGGTTATATTCCCAAGTTTCTTAAAATCATTCCGTTTGAATACAAAAAGGTACTTGAAGAACAAAAAATTGCTGAACTCAACCGGCGGATTAAAGAGGTTGAACAGGATGTGGAACATATCTCCACAGACTAATAAATTGAATATTAAAATATAAAATCTTGATATATGGCTGATCCAAAAGGGTTCATGAAAGTAGCTAAGAAAGACGCGGGAAACCGTCCCATTCATGAACGCATTGCCGATTATAGTGAAGTTGAACAGGTATTGAACAGCGAAGACAGGGCTCTGCAAGCGTCCCGTTGTATGGACTGTGGTATTCCCTTTTGTCAGTGGGGCTGTCCGGTGGACAATCTGATTCCTGAGTGGAACGATAAGCTTTACAAAGGCGACTGGAAAGCTGCCATTGATCTGCTTCATTCTACCAACAACTTCCCTGAATTTACAGGGAGAATATGCCCCGCACCCTGCGAGCACTCCTGTGTTTTAAATATTGGTGAAGAACCAGTTACCATCCGGGAAAATGAGGTTGCCATTATTGAAAAGGCCTTTGCAGAAGGGTATATTAAGCCGAAACCACCTTCAACGAGGACCGGGAAAACCATCGCGGTGATCGGTTCGGGCCCGGCTGGTATGGCAGCAGCGGACCTTTTAAACAAAGCGGGACATACCGTCACCTTGTTTGAAAAGGATGAAAAGCCGGGAGGACTATTGCGTTATGGAATTCCGGATTTCAAGCTCAACAAATATACTGTTGATCGCAGGATAAGACTGATGGAACAGGAAGGGGTCGAGGTTAAATGCAGTATGGAAATTGGAAAGGATATTGCAGCTGATGAACTTGTAAATTCGTATGATGCAGTCTGTTTAACCATTGGTGCCATGAAACCAAGGGATCTGCCTGTTCCCGGAAGGGAACTGGACGGTGTACATTTTGCAATGGATTTTCTGACACAGCAAAACCGTGTTGTGGATGGTATGACCATCCCGGACGACTCAAGAATTCTGGCGAAGGATCGCCATGTACTGGTTATTGGTGGGGGTGATACCGGTTCCGACTGTGTGGGTACAGCCATTCGTCAGAAAGCCAAGAGTGTTGCACAGATAGAGATTCTTCCCAAACCTCCGGACAAGCGGGCAGACAATAATCCATGGCCCTACTATGGAAAGATACTGAAGACATCCACTTCCCATGAGGAGGGATGCGAACGCCGCTGGAACCTTTCAACGGTACAATTCAACGGCCAGCAAAACAGGGTTGTATCTGCCGATATTGAACAGGTTAAATGGGAACTTGAAAACGGGAACCATGTGATGAAACCAGTTCCCGGTTCAGGAGAGACCTTAGCGGCAGATCTTGTACTTCTTTCCATGGGATTCGTACATCCGGTAATTGAAGGCCTTGTAAAGGATCTTGGTTTGGACCTTTCAGAACGTAACAATATCAAAGTAGGGAGAAACCACGTCACTAATATCAACAATGTCTTTGCGGCAGGCGATGCCATCACCGGAGCCACTCTTGTGGTAAATGCCATTGCAAGCGGAAGAAGGGTTGCCTCCAGCGTGGACGGCTACCTGAGAAGTGTTTAGTAACTGTGACGTTTGGTTATCACTGGACCGTTCTTCCCGGGATATCCATCAGGAACTGTTCCCCTTCAGTCAGGGTTATAGTGGATGGAAATTGAATCTTCAGGGCTCCGTTCCCGAAGGAGATATCTGCATCCGGGAATGGTTCAAATTCACGGAATACAAAAAATGTACTATTCTCCAGTACCAACTCGTTCAGCTCCAGTTTACCATGAAGGCATTTCAGTTCTACCTTCGCCCTGGAGGCGTTGAATGAGCCCCACCCATCGGCAGTTGACCAGAAATATCGTACTGGAAGGTCATCATCTGCCGGCGAGAACTTCATGCTCCGTTTTCTTCCGTCGTACTGGTAACCTGACATTGCCTGGTAAACTCCCCAGCTGGCCAGTGCCCTTGCGTAATATCTGCCCGATTCAATCTCAGCAAACGGGTTTCTGTTTGAGCCGTCGTATCGCGATCTTACCGCTTCGGTTATCCTAAGCCCTTCATCTACCAGGTCCGCAAAGATCAGGGAAGTTGCGACCTGGTATTCGACACCTGTCCATACTTCACTGGCGTAGACAAACGGCAACACGGGCTTATTGTCTTCCGGCCAACTGCAGATCACTAGTCCCGGTTCGTCGTTGGCTGCGTAAATACGTTGCACATTCTCATTCTCCCGCATCTCTTCCCGGAAATTATACTTGTATACAGATTCAAGGGCTTTTCTTGTCATCATGGTATCCATCAGATATCCCATCCCTGAGACAAATGCCAGGTACTGACCCAGCAACTGATCAGACAGGCAACCTTCTCCATATTGGTATTTGGGAAGAATATTTCCTTCGGTATCCGGAGGTGACTTTAAATGTTCGGGGATCTCAACACCATCGATCACTTCCACCTGCTGGATAAAATATTCACCGTTCCAGAGTAAGTTCCCGTAATTATCCACCCCTTTTTTATAGAGTTCCGAATATTCCATCGACTTATGGGGCTCATTCATTGCCATGGCCATCTCCGAACTTGCCTTGAGGGCTCCCAGGTACAGTGATCCGGTCATCATGTTGGGACCAAAAAAATTGATGTCGTACGTGTTGTGCTGATCTCCCCTTAAAACACCCTCTTTGTAGGGATCCCATGGTACAGGGCTGTTGCTCATCCATGCCTTGCCCCTCCCTGGATCTCCGGTTCCATTCCAGGCGAATTCAAGGGCCAGTTTTACCTCCGGCCAGATGTTTCCCAGCCATTCATTATCGCCCGATAATTTCCATTCGCGGTATACACGCATGATATTGCCCATTTGTCCATCTGCTGCCACGTTTTTGAACCAGTTGTCCGAAAGTGGAAAAACAGTCCTGAAGCTCTGGTAACCATTGGCATGGGTAGCATGCTTAAAACCAGTCTCCCTGACGTTCCGTTCCAGCGAAGGGAAGAGTGCCGCCATGGTTTGCGCATAGTTCCACACATGGGTGCAATTCCCGGGGCAGCATCCAAAATCGTTACCTAATCCCTCAAAACCATGTACATTACCGTTTTCGTCCTGCATTAACAAGTTGGTCTTCAATGCAGCCATGTTCGAAATGGCTGCGTCCAGTACTTCGGAAGGAACCGAAGAGGTGATCATCGTTTGGCTGAATTGCCATGTCTTCTCCCGCAGTTTCTCCAGATTACCCGTCAGGTACCCCGATACCTGGTCTATACTTTCAAACCGCTGCGAATAATAGTTTTTCACAATGGCACCCTCCACCGTTTTGTTTCCGAAGGCCTGATCCGGTTCGAGACGGCGATAAGGAATGTGCCAGGTAAACAGGAAAGGTACTGTGACCGACTCACCCGGTTCCAGTGATCCTGCAATATACATGGCCGCCGATTGCCTGTTTCGGCCCTCAGCTGTAACGGTGTCACTCCGGTGCACGAGTATGCCGTCCTCTGAAAAATCATCCCAGAAAATGTGTGCATCATCCCACCAACTACCATTGTAAAGCGGTACAGACAATTCACTTTCGGATGGAAACATTACACGGAAATCGCCTGCATCGGGGATCCGGCCCCCGGGGTTGGAATTACTGAATGTAAAGCCTTTCCATCCCTGCTGCCGGTAAGGCTGAATTGTTTGTTCTTCGGCGGATGATACACCCGGCCCTTCCAATGGTTTCATTGGATTCCCCATGCTAAATGCGATGGAATAGCTGGTCGTTACTTTTCCCGGATTGCTCAACTTCCATTCAATGATGGCAGTCGGAATTCCACTGTCGAGCGGGTCCACCGGAATGAACGGGCTCCATGCCGACATGGTCACTTCCAGGGGTACTTCCTTGTCTTTCAGATCAATACTTATAACCGGGTAGGCATTATGGAACACAGATTCCCTGAACCTCGGGAGTCCTCCCAGTTGTTGTCTTGGTTTACCAAATGGATTGGGATATTCATTCAGTTGTTCACGCTCCATGATCCTTACCACCGGTTCGCCTCCCGCTTCCTGCGAATAGAGGGTAAAGAATGTCATATAGGGCGGTAATTCATCCATGGATGGCCTGTTAAATACCTCAATGTCGCGGATCGCCCCATACCCGTTCACGAGAATATTCCCTGTTCCTATCCCGCCCAACGGTACACTGATATATCGCAATTGCTCGCCGGAATAGGTAAGATCGATCCGGTAATCCTTGTTATAACAGGAAGATAGTCCTAGCAGGACGACAACCCCCAATAGTAATTTTCTCATTGACTTGAAATGGTTCATTTAAATTGTCGGAAGGCTCACTTACAAAACTGCCTTAAATCATTATCATTCGCAACCCTGCGATAGTTTTAATATGTTTGTAAAACTTACCTTTCCATCGGGGTTAAAACGAACCACGACCGGAAATGTTTAGGGTAACAATGGTTAAAATATGGACCGCCCCGGGGAGTCTCTGGAAATGAACCGGATAAATGGGATATTTGCCGGTGTAAATAACGGTACGGTCAGAAAACTTAAAAATTAGAAAATGGAATGCAGAGTCGGATGCGGAGCTTGTTGCATCGCTCCCTCCATCAGTTCACCCATACCCGGAATGCCGGATGGCAAGCCTGCAGGTACCCGATGTATTCATCTTACTGAGGATTATGCATGTGCAATATACGATAGTCCTGACCGGCCGGAGGTATGTGCAAAATTCAAGGCCGATGAAGCAGTGTGCGGGAAGAGCCGGCCCGAAGCAATTATATTACTCTCACTGCTGGAGTAGGAATGGAAGTTTTATAATTTATTTATCACTAAATCTTTCAATGGCATCATCAATCATAACTTTTGTGGCTGTAGCGCCGCACCTTGCCGCACCTGCATTTTGAACTGCAATCAAATCGTCCAGTGTTCTGACTCCACCAGCTGCCTTTACCTTCACGTTTACCCCTGAATGCTTTCTCATTAGTTTCAGATTCTGAATGGTGGCACCCTGGTAATTGTAACCTCCATCAGCCTGTTTCACAAAACCAAAACCAGAAGATGTTTTTACATAATCGGCCCTTACTTTGGTGCATATCTCACAAAGTTTAATGATATCTTCTTCCCGGGTAACAAAATCAGTTTCAAATATCACTTTTACAATAGCATTTCCGGCATGGCAGGCATCAGTTACTGATTTTATCTCCTTTTCAATGTAATCCCATTCACCCCCCAGTGCTTTACCGATATTTATCACCATATCAATCTCTACGGCCCCGTCTTCTATGGCTTGCTTCGTTTCGAAAACCTTAACAGGAATGGCACTGTTACCTGCGGGAAAACCAATAACACATCCAACCAGAATATCGGAACCTTTTACTAACTCAGTTGCTTGTTTTACAGCGTAAGGCTTTACACATACTGATGCCACATCGTACTTTCTGGCAATTTTACATTCTCTTTTTAAATCCTCATCGGTAAGTGTAGGATGAAGAATGGAATGATCAATCATTTTCGCCAATTCCTGAACTTTTGTATTCATCATATTTTTTTATTGTTAACCTGTTTTTATTCTGTTAATTTAACCAAAGCCGCTAACCATGCTGCCGAATGTGGAATCCAGACTTCACCGGTAAATGAGAAGGGACCATCATTTTGTATAGTCAGCCCGCTCCTTCTAAAAAGAGGTTTATCCCCTGAAATCATTTCAATAACAAAATCACCTTCTAAGCCTGGCTCATTAAACTCGCATACCCACCAGTGACTCTTCCATACCCCTTCTCAATATTTAAAGTTGGAACCGACAATTGTTTTCCTGTCAACAAAATACAATAGGGCCATAGTTTTTTCTTCTAACAGCTCTCTGTCATGTTTTCTGATTACCAACCTGACCGGCAAGCCGGGTTCATATCCTTTCTGGGAATAAAAATGCCCGGTAACACCATTTTTTAAAGCCTCTTTAGTAAAATTGCCTTCAGTTCAGTTTTTACCTGTTCAAAATCCGGTTTTTCTCCCAGCTCTTTCTCCATGGAGGTGACCCCTTTTTCCTGGAATCCACAGGGATTGATGTAGGTGAAATAGTTCAGGTCGGTATTCACGTTGAATGCAAAACCGTGCATGGTAACATACCTGCTTGTACGAACCCCGATGGCACATATCTTCCTTGCTTTGTGGGGATGGTCCTCATCTATCCAGACCCCGGTTGCCTCCTTCGATTGTGTCGCTTCAATTCCATAGTTGCTGCATAACTCTATGATCGAACCCTCCAGAAAATTGATGTAATCCCGGAGTCCCATTTTATGCGATTCCAGGTCAAGAATCGGATATCCGACGATCTGGCCGGGGCCATGGTAAGTGATATCTCCTCCCCTGTTGATCTTGTAATAGGTGGCATTGATCTTTTTCAGGAATTCCTGATGAATGAGCATATTGGTTTCACTGCCACTCTTGCCAAGGGTGTATACATGGGGATGCTCCACAAAAAGAAGGTATTGATCCGGAGGATCGGTGATACTTTCCTTCCTTTTAAATTCGATCCACTTGTTAAAAAGTTCCTCCTGGTAATCCCAGGCCTCTTTGTAGTCCATTCCCCCAAGGTCCTGGAAAATTATTGATGACATCTCTCAAAAATGATTAAATTTTATAATCGGACACGCTGCTTGTAAATATCGGGAAGATCCGGCAATTTCTACACCTAACTAATATGCTTTATTGCATGATAGGATGATCGTACCAACGGACTGCTTTCCACATGTTTAAAACCCTTTTGAAGTGCGATGGTTTCATATTCTGCAAATTTTTCAGGCCTTATGTATTCTTCCACTGGTAAATGAGACATGGTGGGTTGAAGATATTGTCCAATGGTCAATACTTCACATCCAGCCTCCATGAGATCGTCCATGGTTTGCAAAATCTCCTCTTCAACTTCACCCAGTCCAAGCATAATCCCGGATTTTGACACCAGGGGCGACTCACTGATCTGTCTCACAACCGCCAGGCTGGTCTCATACCTGGCACGGCTCCTGATGACGGGGGTTAACCTGTTTACCGTCTCCATGTTATGGGAGATCACTTCCGGCCCGGCTGAAATAACCTGGCTGATCAGCTCTTCCCTGCCATCCATATCCGGGATAAGTGTTTCCATGGTTAATCCGGGAAGTGCCTCTTTCAGGATACGAATTGTATCTGCCCAGAACCCTGCCCCTTTGTCGGGCAGATCATCGCGATCCACCGAGGTTATTACTGCATGATGTATACCCATTTTCCTGATAGATTCTACCAGGCGATATGGCTCCTCACTGTCGGGTGGCTCAGGTTTTCCTGTGTGCACCGCACAGAACTTGCATGCACGGGTGCATGTGTCGCCCAGGATCATATACGTTGCTGTTCCTTCTGCCCAGCATTCACCGATATTGGGACAATTCCCGCTTGTGCAGATTGTGTGAAGCCTGTTTTTTTCAACCACCTCTTTCACTTGCATGTAATGCTTACCCCCGGGCATCTGCATCTTCATCCAGGGAGGAAGCCGTTTTCTCCCCATCAGATAATTACTCTTCATTAACTTCTGTTTCGTTCAATAAACAAAGCTAAAAAAAGCGGGAGGATTTTACACAGGCTCCACAACATATCGGTACGTGGCTGTCCATAATGTCCGATATCTGCGTTACGCTCGTCGGGAAATTGCTCATCCCGACAAATCGGGACTGCGCATT
>JBBDIE010000157.1:0-1162 GCA_040880545.1 Bacteroidales bacterium
TCAGACATCAGGTATAAACAGAATATTTCACCCATTGCCAGTGCAATGGAATATGTCAATTCCATCAATGGGGTATATTTTGACTGGAATACTGAAGATTATGATCAGAAAGGGTTCAATGAAAACAGGCAAATTGGATTCATTGCCCAGGAAATTGAAGAAGTACTTCCTGAATTGGTGGAAACCGATGAACAGGGATACAAGAGTGTGGATTATTCTAAAATAACGGCAGTACTGATCCAGGCCATGAAAGAGCAGCAGACTGAAATCGATGATTTACGAAAGGAAAATCTGAAAATCTCCGAACTCGAGGAGAAGCTTCAGCTAATGGAAGAACGGTTAATAATTCTGGATAACCTCATAAGCAAATAAGTTGTTGTAAATGACCAGAGCTTACTTTTGAAATATATGGTTCAAATTTTAGTTTTCCTGACTGGCTTCCATTTCTGTCAATTCTGTGTGCAGGATTGCCTGTTGAAATTAACAGGCATGAACCGTACTCCTGATTTTTTATATTCATGGAATGCCCATATGCATTTATCCATGCCCGGAATCTGTTTAAAGCTAAATTCATAACATTCAACAATTAAACTTAACATTTATCTTATTACTACGTATAAAATTCCGGGTTATATCATTGTTACGAAAGAGGCTCTTCAATTAATTTAATTATGGGGAATTTATTCTCTTAATAATTTATTGTAATTTGACATAAAATCAGAAAACTACTGTTATGAAACGAAAACTACTACTATTTCTAATGTCAGTATTGGTAAGTGGAGTAATGGCGCAAGCTCCCCAAAAAATAAATTACCAGGCTGTTGCCAGAAATTCTTCTGGTGAGATTCTTAAGGAACAAACTCTTACTGTCAGAATAGGTATCCTCCAAAATGATCTTGTGATTTGGCAGGAGGATCATGCCGTTATTACAAATAATTTAGGGCTGTTCACATTGCAGATCGGCGGACCGGAAGCAACCAACGGAAGTGGTCCTGCCGGAAGTTTCGGCAATATCGTATGGGGCACCGGAAATTACATGATCGATCTCTCGGTAGATTCAGGTGGCGGTTTAGAGCCGTTGGGGAAGAGTGAATTGTTATCTGTTCCCTTTGCCCTGCACGCGGCAAGCGGAATAGAAGGACCCCAAGGACCAGAAGGGCCA
>JBBDIE010000157.1:1262-2495 GCA_040880545.1 Bacteroidales bacterium
CGGAAACGAGGTGGACCTCTCCCCTATCCAGGATGGTGTGGATGATGCAGACAATGATCCCACCAATGAAATTCAGGATCTTATATTCAATGCTGGTGTGATAAGCTTGTCTCAGGATCCGGATAATACAACCATTGACATCGACAGCAGGATCAACAGTATCAGTGGCTGGGAACTTAATCAGGATACCATACAGACAGCACGTCCTGTGGCAATTAACACCCTGGACGGGCAAGTTGAGAAGCCTCTTTTTGAGGTGAAAAATGATCTTGGGAATCCTGTATTTGCTGTCTATAATGACGGGGTTATGGTATTTGTTGATGAGCAGAAAAAAGGTGCGAAGGGCGGATTTGCCGTGGGTGGCTACAGTTCAATTTCAAAAGGGGTATCGCAGGAATATCTCAGGATAACCCCGGACAGTGTACGGATTTATGTGCCCGATACACCCACTGCCAAAGGCGTGAAGGGCGGATTTGCCGTGGGCGGTTATGGTGCTACCTCCAAGGCATCACCGTTTAATTTCCTGGAGGTAAGCAGTTCGGAGACCAATATATACTTCGACACCACCACCCAGACGAAAGGTGCCAAAGGCGGTTTTGCAGTGGGAGGATACAATCCGGCAGCGAAATCAGAGATTACCCAACTCATGTCACTGACCCCCCAGAATTACCTTATCGGGGAAAATGCCGGAGCAAGTATAACCAGTGGAAAGGACAATTCATTTCTCGGGTATGAGGCAGGGTACAGCAATACCACCGGTTCAAACAATATTTTCATGGGAAAATCCACCGGTTACTCAGCTGTTAATGCGTTGGAAAATATTTTCATTGGAAACGAAAGCGGATATAATACCGCTTCAGGTTACGGCAACCTCTTCCTGGGTAACCAGTCGGGTTACCTGAATACATCAGGGTACTACAACTCCTTTGTGGGGTACCAGGCCGGTTATGCATCCACCTCCTTTTACAATACCTTTTTCGGATATCAGGCAGGGTATAACAACACCTCGGGTAAAAACAACATTGCCATCGGTTTCCAGGCGGGTTATGGATACCCGGCAGGAGGCGCGGGCGTTACCGGGGGCTCAAACATATTCATGGGTCTGAATGCGGGGTATCGCAATTCAACAGGCGGGAACAACATATTCATGGGAACTTCCACGGGCGTGAGTAACACCATTGGAACAAACAACATATTTATCGGGAATGCAAGCGGGCTCTATTCTGAAGATGG
>JBBDIE010000158.1:0-79934 GCA_040880545.1 Bacteroidales bacterium
ACAACAAACCCCTCCAGCCCCAGGCTGGAGGGGTTTGCGGTGGTTGGCGGAGAAAGGGGGATTCGAACCCCCGGTCCACCGTAAGGCGGACAACGGTTTTCGAGACCGCCCCGTTCGACCGCTCCGGCATTTCTCCGGTGCGAAGTTAAAAATAATCGCAGATAATTTAATGAATAATGCAGGTTATGTGTCCTGGGTTAAGGATCATATATTTACCAAAACTAATTTGGGATAAAATGCAACTCCAGTTCTTCAACCATGGTCAGCCACAACGCTTCCTTATCAAGCCTGTCCACCATATACAGGTCGGCTTCTGTACCGTTAAAATTTGAGATATACAGGGCAGTAAGATCAGAAGAGAAGGCGTAATTCCCCTTGAATTCAGAATTTATTTTAAACTCATTTGCCTCCGTAAACTCCCAGAGTTCACCGATGAAATCATTGGTGATATCTGAACCGTCTTCCAGGTCCGTTGCAGATTCGATTTTCCAGAGTGTTGCTGAAATTTTCTTTTCAGCATTATACAAAGTACCTCCTTCTTCATACTTCTCGCAACTTGATAACAAGCTAACTGAGATAAACAGAACCAGTAAAATATTTAATCTTCTCATAATCTGATTTTTTGGTTTTTCTACTTTAGCAGGCTACATCTGATTTTCCTGAAATGGTCAATGGTTATACGAAACCATGGACTATTTGTTTCAATACAATAACGTGACCAGAGATAATTTGTTTTCTACTGACACATCCGATTAACCGGCAATTGATGCTATTATCATCCATACTCATTTCTGACAGAACAATTAGTACGTGGTCTTTTATCATGAATTGCCGGTCGTTATTCTACATTCCGGCTATCAATATGTCGGCTTGGAGTCCGGCCGACCGGGGCAGAGGTTTGATCCGGTGCTAATTACAGGGAGATGGCTTGGGATCGTCAGCAGAATGAGAAAGAGTGCAATTAGATCTCTAAATATATTTATCGTTCATGTATCTCTGTTCATCAGAATGCATAGCCGACACTAATATAGGGACTGATCCCCAGGTTTAAACCACCCCTGAACAGGAAACCATTTTTTGACAAATCCTGGTACCTGTATCCCAGGCTAAGTGTAGGAAGGGGAAAAAACCTGGACCCGGGATCAACCAGCAGATTGACCCCATAGTCAAATTCGATATGATGTACAGATTCCTTATTCCAGAGCGTATATATATGTAATGGTATTTCAAATCCACCATCCGAAAAGTATCCTGCACCAAGACTGATGCCAGAGATGGAATTGGTCCTCTCCCATAGATAAGTTTCTAAATTGACTCCGACTATTGCATAGAATATGGCAGCACCATGGGCCTGAATGGATTTCTGATTATATGACTTGTCATCTGCTTGTGCTTGAATGGTATACATAGAAAATGTAACCACGATTAGTATGATGAACCTTCTCATAAAACAGGAGCTGTTGAAATGAATGGAATTAGATTACATGATTGAAATTTACGGTAATTCGATGCAAATCACTGCAGGAAAACTAAACTATTCCATGGAAGGAGATAAAACTCATACGAACCTGTCAGTTTACCACTTCAAAACCTTTTGAGACATCCCGCAACTGCCTACCCATGTTCATGATAACGTTACCATCCATGAAAACAGGGCGTTCTTTCGCATGAAAAATAAAAAGGAAAAATGTGTTCCCTGTCGGATCTCCCTCTGACATTATTGGTTTTGCTTTAAAGGCCGGCCACAATTTCAACTGCCAGCATACCCTATAATTTGGTTCTTAAACCTGCACTTTTTTCTTCAACTTTGTTTTCACAGGACCGGCAGGCTATGAAGGCTATACACTCCTGTGAAATACTGCGGATGTGAAATAAACTTTTCACCATACCGATTGTCAAACTATAACAATCTGGAGGATCTGATAGAATTTTAATCAAAACTACCAGTTATGAATACATCAAAGATCAGCACATTGATCAGCGGCTTGATGCTCCTTATTATCATCTTTTCACAGCCGCTATCTGCTCAGAACCTGAACCCGGATAAGGAGATTGACAAGCGAGTGAAGCAGTACCTGGAAGCGCAATCGAATGAGTTCCATGATATGAATGTTCCTGAAAAAGATGGAGAGTTGTTATACGATCTCATCATAAAAGGGAACTATACCAGGGCACTTGAAATTGGCACATCAACCGGGTATTCCGGAATCTACCTGGCATGGGCCCTCAGCAAAACCGGTGGGAAGCTTATTACCATTGAGATTAACGAACAACGTTATAAAACGGCACTGAAGCATTTTGAGCAAGCTGGGCTCTCCGGATATATTGATGCCCGTCTGGCTGATGCTCATGATCTGGTTAAAGAGCTCGATGGTCCGTTTGATTTCGTATTCAGTGATGCTGACAAAAACTGGTACAGGAATTATTTCCTGGAGTTGGATCCGAAACTGGTTGTTGGCGGTTGTTATGCCACCCATAACATTTCAGATAAGAGGGGCGGATGGAATTATGATTATTTTGAGTTTTTAAAGAAACAGCCACATTATTCATCGTCTATCCACCCTGGCACCAGCATGCTTGTTAGCTACAAAACTGCGGATTAATCAGAGACAGAATAATGCCCGAAGATGCATTAAAAAGGAAACTCGGACTTTTCCCTGCTACCAATATTGTGGTGGCGAACATGATTGGTGCCGGAATTTTTACTACTTCCGGGCTTTTGATGGCACAATTAAACAATCCGGTACTGATGCTGGGGCTATGGATTGTGGGAGGTATCATTGCACTTTGCGGCGCAATTTCTTACGGAGAACTTGGTGCCAACATTCCACAGGCAGGAGGGGAGTATCAATTTCTGAAGGAGCTCTATCACCCCATGCTTGGGTTTCTCAGTGGCTGGGTATCATTTATCGTTGGTTTTTCAGCGCCCATCGCTGCCTCGGCAATGGGATTCAGCGAGTATTTATTAAGGGCGTTTCCGGCAAGTGTTTTGTTGAATGAATCAACTGGAATACTGGATCCAGGAATAATCAAAAACCTGATTTCTATAGCGGTGATTCTTATTTTTACGGTGATCCATTACCGTGGGATTGAATTTGGGTCCAGGGTACAGGATTTGCTGACTGTACTTAAAATTCTACTGATAGTCGTCCTTCTGGCTGCAGGTATCATAACACAACAGGGGGATCCTGGAAATTTTACCGGGGGTGAACGGTTTTCAGGCGGATTTGATGGCTGGAAGACAATAGGTCTTTCACTGATGTGGATCATGTTTGCTTACAGTGGCTGGAACGCTTCCACTTATATTGGTTCTGAGATCAAGTCTCCCGAAAGAAACCTCCCCGGTTCACTACTGATAGGGACAACAATTGTGTTGCTACTCTATATAGGGATCAATGCAATCTATATTTACAGTATCCCAGGGGATGAAATCAAAGGCGTAATCGCCATTGGAGGACTTGCAATGAAAAACCTGTTCGGAAGTCCGGCAGAAACATTGTTTTCATTATTAATAGCATTTGCACTTTTTTCCTCCTTAAGTGCGTTCATTATAATCGGTCCCAGGGTGTATTATTCGATGGCGAAAGACGGACTTTTTTTTAAATCAATAGCAAGGATCCATCCTACATTCAAAGTGCCTTCAAATGCCATTGTGCTACAATCCGTCATCGCGATCATTATGGTGTTGTCAGGTACCTTTGAACAGATACTTACCTATATGGGATTTGCACTTGGGATTTTCCCTGTACTTACCGTGTTTGCTGTTTTCAAATTGAGACAACGCAAATCATCTGCTATCAAATTAAGAGGATTTCCGGTGCCCCAGATCATCTACATGACAGCAGGAATACTCATCCTGACCCTGGCATTCCTTGAGCGACCGGTAGCGTCCTCTGTTGCCTTGTTAACGGTAGTAACCGGAATTCCTGCCTACTTTCTATTCAGGCGGGAGAAATAATAATAATTACATCCAGGATCCGAACATTCCTTACGTGTAAAAAATCCTGGAGTTTTTCTGAGCAGTAATACACGATACGTGGTTATTGTTGTAATTCAAATTGGTTACAATAAACCGGGGCCTGATAATAATAACGACACAATCATCCATGTAAATTACTATATTGCCGTTAGATTTCATTGTTAGAATTACCATGCCGGGTTTTAATTAGTCAAAAAAATTAATAAAACAAAAAGATGAAAACTTATCCTTTACTTCTGCTACTTTTTCTGGTATCCTGCAACAACCCAAGCCCTGATCCTGTCAGCCTGTTCAACGGAACCGATCTGAGTGGATGGCACGTTGATGTGCCTGCTATGGATTCGGATCCCGATACCATCAACCCTTTTATTGTTCGTGACGGAATGCTGGTAAGCCTGGGGACGCCCGGAGGGCATCTGATTACCGACGATATTCACGCCAATTACAGGTTGAAGGTGGAGTACCGCTTTGCCGCCACTCCCGGAAACTGCGGTGTGCTGGTACATGCAAGTACACCACGAGCGTTGTACAGTATGTTTCCGCAATCACTGGAGGTGCAAATGGAGCATGGAAATGCAGGGGATTTCTGGTGTATCGTGGAGGATATCAAGGTTGATAATATGGAAGCCCGTCGCGGACCTGAGGAAAACTGGGGAATCACCGAGGGGAAAGGACGAAACATCAAGCACCTTATGGATGCCGAAAAGCCGGTTGGAGAATGGAATACCATGGTGATTGAGTGTGTGGGGGATGAAATTAAAGTCTGGGTTAATGGGGAAATGGTGAATCATGGGTATGACTGTACCGCTACCAAGGGACAGATTGCCTTGCAGGCGGAAGGTTCTGAGGTTGAATTCAGAAAGATTGAGCTGTCTCCAATTACAAAGATTTCCGGGTAAAACTGAAATGGGGGATCGTGATGAATCCTCTTTTTCAGTAATTTAATTGATCTGATCCCCGTTTGGGTTAAACCGGTACCGGGAAGTAAATTCTGTCAGCCATGGTTCAGTGGATGTGTTGTAATTCAATACAATCTGAAAGGGGGACTTCAGGGCCCGTGGTGTGAATCCGAAGTGAAGGGTCACAACCGTATGCGGATTTGATTCCTTTAAGTGGTAAGATTAATCCCAGACAAATTTCCAGCTGCCATTCGGTTGTCTTTTCCAGACTGTATGAAAAACACCCTTACTAACAAGCTCATTACCAGCTGAATCAATTGAGGTATAGGTGTATTTTCCATACGTATAGCCCAGGTCCCCTGATGCAGCCACATCAACAAAGTCTGGTTTCCATTCAAGGCTGACATTCGCTGAAGCCCTGGAGTTTTCATTCAAACTTTCAACCAGTGCATCTTTACCTATAATCAGCCGATTATCGCGCATCAGCACAGCATTATCATCAGGATTATAAAAGCCGCTCTCTTCGGGCTCAAAGCAAACTAATCTGATCTGTACTTTTGAAAGCCTTCCTGATTTATTAGCAATTGATGATCCATCGCTGGGAATTATAAAGCAAGACTTATATTTTGAAATGTCGAATTGTTTTTATAATTTGCTTATCTGTTTCTTAAATTTCAACTCTGTTATCCGGAATTCCGGAGTCCCACCGATTACAGAACACCTGTATACTGCAGGAAATGAAAAAATGTATATACATACTTATAATTTTGCTGCTGCCGGTCTGTACTAAAATACACGGACAGAAAAAGTGGACTTTTTCAACCGGAATTGGAATACCAGAGACTATAAATATAAGTTTAAGGCATAGTGTTAACAATTTTCAGTTTGGAATGAATATTGGGACGCTTCCTGGTGTACTAGTGGCTTATCCTGATTTCAATTATTACAATTCCGGGCTACTTTCCTATTATCATTTTGAAAATTCAAAAGGAAAAAAACGTTATATCAGGGGTGGCATTATCTTTAGTTTATGGCAGGAAAAAATACGTGGCAGAGACTATTGGGAATATATATTCAGGTATGGCATGTTGGATATCAGGCTAGGCAGGAAGTTTATTTTTGAACGAGGTGGACTCGAAGTTGACTTTGGACTGTACACTAATTATCCCTTCGCAGGTTTTGATCTCTATGTTTTTGAGACAGGGGTATTGCCCTCATTTGGCGTAAGTTATTTATTTGGTAAACAATGATAGCCTGCCAGATTGGTTCATCAGCTTAGTGAATGCCACAATAATGGAAATGGCTGATGGCACAATTTCAATCCAGGATCACTTTTTTCCAGCATGAACAGGATTCATCAAAGATGTGAATAATCATTGTTTCATTGTGGTATGCTGAAAGGTCCAGCGTATGTCTGCTCTCTTCGCTTAAGCTCCTGTTGAGAATTTTAGATCCCGATAGATTGTATACTTCGATTATTGCCCTGTTATTTAATCCTGTAATCTGTAGGAGGCCATCCGGAGATGGATTTGGAAAGACAATCAGGCTGTCAGGACAACCTTTCGGCATCGCAGGATGAGGAAGTGTATTTCCAATCAAACCATCAACCCTGGCGATTCCCAATGATTGTTCTCCTGCTCCCGAATAGAGCAGGTACAGTGTATGATCTGTATCCTGGAACAGGTACGGGTCCCTTAGCTCCTGGGCTTTATTTTCAGAGCCGTTTTCGGATTCCTTGATCGGGTATGATATACCTTCCCATTTATATTCCGGGTAGAGAACAGCTATGGGAGGTGAAGGTTTCCAAAACCTGATATTCCTGCAAATATCCATTCCTGAATACTCAATATGTTCTGGAGCGGTGGAGATACGACTATACATGACGTGCAGATAGTTGTCTTCCTTCAACACTGCAAGGTGACGTTCCTGTTTGGGAATCCATTGGAACGGATTCGCAACTTTCTTCCAAAGATATTGATCAAACCTGTTAAAATGTTCAGCATGCTCCCAGGGTCGTTCAGGATCCGGAGCTTTAAAAATTCCTTCTTTACACAATCCATATAGATTGCCATCGTGATTGAATATCCTGGCATAGGACGGGCAAATAATCACATCCTGCAATCCGGAGTTGAAATTCAAACCATATTCAGATCTGGCAACTACGGTTTTCTGGCCCATGATACTATCCTCGTTCCAGGTTAATATTCCGGCATGAAAATACATGATGAATTCCTGGTTGACACTGTCAATAATGACATCCGGAGAGGCAACATGATGGGAAATTTTTAAATTTCCGGGTTGCAGGTAATTCGCCAGATGAAAGACTCCTTCGCCGGAATTATAAATGGTATATGGGCCTTCAATTTCAACGCTCCATGCAAGTTTTATATATGGATCTGTATGCCCGGAAAAATAAATGTAATAGTTTGCCCGGAGATCAGCCCTCTCTGTTTCCGGCACCCAATCTGGAATACGTAACATGGATGGCCCGTTGATGGTCCATTCAGCAGAGAGCATGGACCTGTCAAGGATCGGTTCATTTGCATTCAGCCTGGTAACTGTGAACTGTGGACATGCGGTTGTAAACATGTGAAGGCAAAGCAATACAAAGACACATTTACGAAAAAATAATGTGTATTGCGGGGTTGCTGAATAGATGTGGTTAAACATGCCTATAGTCATGACAATGTTACTTTATGTAGAATCTTCTGAAAAAATGAAATATATTTAATATCAGTATGACAGACTAAATATTCCATTAAAAAGTGCAAGTTTTTTGAAATCAGATAAAATAAACTTGCATTTTTTAGAAGAATAATTCCTCATTAGTCTGTAGCACATCATCTACTGCAGTGGCTGCAGCTCACAGTAATCCTATATTGCGTCGCTTTGCCGCCTTGTAGCTGATGCACAACAGACTTTTTCAGCAGACCCTATTTAAGACCGGCAGTTCCGGGTTTTGCAACAAATATGATACACAAGGTACAACAATGCCATGACGTATTTCAATGATCATTCATAATTTTTTCATGATTTCAGGGTCACTTTTTAAAAATAAAATAGACTGCCAAAACGAGGAACATAAATCCAATCAGGTGATTTGATTTAAAGTGCTCTCCCTTGAATGCCACAAGGGTAAAAAGAGTGAATACCAGCAATGTTATGACTTCCTGGATCACCTTCAACTCAACAAGTGAAAATGGACCGCCATTTCCCCTGTATCCAATTTTATTGGCAGGCACCTGGAAAAAATATTCAAAAAGTGCCAATCCCCAACTGATGAGGATGATGGATACAAGTCCAAGTTTGCTGAACCATTTCCATTCTGCGAATTTCAGGTGACCGTACCATGCGAGGGTCATAAACAGGTTTGAAAGGACAAGTAGTCCGATCGTGAGCATTTGTTTCATCAGTGGGCATCAACCACTTTAATTTGGTTGTGCAAATTTAGCCATTAAGTTGGAATTTGGTTGGGTAATTAATGAGACCTCACCAGTGGAAATATCGAATGTAGAATATATAGTATAATAACTTGATTGGCTAGTTGCTTAATGGCAATCGTATGCTGTGCGACACTTTAGGTTTTGGTTTTTTTACCGGACTATTCTGGATTGAAATTATTCAATAAACCCAATCTTAAACATGACTTTTATTTTGAAAACCCGGGCATTTTTTATAAATTGCTATTCGTCAACATATGCTATTCGTCAACATATTTCCCCAATACTGGTATCTGGTATTCCGAAGTCCTATCAATTACTAAAACTTTATATGCAATTGAAAATGGGAAAATGGAAATACATTATTTTACTCATGCTATTCCACGTCTGTACGAATATATACGGACAGAAGAAGTGGACCTTTTCTGCTGGAATAGGAATACCTGAGGCCATGAATATGGGCATTAGGTACAACGTGAACAATTTTAAGTTTGGATTGAATCCGGGAATTTATCCTGGTGCACTGTCTGGTTCTAAATATTACTATTACAATATGGGAGTATATTCCTCTTATCATTTTGAAAATTCAAGGGAAAAAAAACGTTATGTCAGAGGTGGTTTTATTTTCAGTTCAATGATTTATTATAAATATTATAGTGGCTATTGGGAAAATAAAGAGTTATTAATCATGTTGGATTTTAGAATCGGAAGGCAGTTTATTTTTCAACGAGGGGGACTCGATATTAACCTGGGATTGATCTTTAGTTTACTCCCGGAATTATATTTTGATCTCTTAATTTTTGAATCTGTTGCTTTACCCTCATTTGGAGTAAGCTATTTATTTGGTAAGCTGCAGTAACCAGGCAGATTTGTACTTTAAATCAGTCATTCGGAAATTCAGGATATAACAAATTAGTTGAATTGATTTAATCAGTCAGGGTTATTTCTTAATCCAGAAGTTTAACCTGTTTACCGCTTTCGGACTACCGAAAGATTTTGTTTAGCCAATTTAAGGGACAGGAGGGAGAATCCAAGCGAATAAGTGGCTATTCCTGGAATCTTACTTTCAAGCAAAGTCCTGCTTGAAAATCAGTATTTAATTGAAAATGATTTAGAACTGCAAATGGTTCCAAAGAGATTTTAATACTGGAATGTTTTAAGTCTCTCCACGCAAGATTATTGACTTTCACAACACGACTAGCATCAATGGAGGACCAAATTGTTGTTACTAAATAGCCGGTAAGGCCAGATAAAGCTAAAATTCTACCTACATCATAATTTGATAGCGCTATGTTAAATCCTATTGGGAATAGGCTAATGCTACCTGCTGCAACTCCAAGAAAGGTAAATCCTCTTTTGTATTCGTCAGTATGTATTTGGCCTAATCCTGGAATGAATAAGGATAATGCTGCAATTTCAAATGGATGGTATTTCAAAAAGATTGTCAACTATATGTTATACCAAAGATACAAACAACCCCTCCTCCGTCTTCTCCACCTTCGCCAGATCCTTTGCCCGCAATCCTTTGAGCGCGGTATCCCACTTCTTGTTTGAGAGGCCAGTCTGGGCTTTAAGCTCGTTCAGATCGACGGGTGTTTTTTCTTTCAGAAGGTTCAACACCAGCTTTTCTTCATTGGTTAGATCTGCATATTCTTCCGATACCTCAGGCAGTTTGCCCTCTTGCTCATTGTTTTTTGCCTCCTGCCTGGCCTCCGAAGCCTTGGGGGAGGCGGCCCCATCACTCTCACTCTCACTTTTCACTCTGCTTTTCTCTGGCTTCATCTGCGGGAAAAACAACACATCCTGTATACTGGTATTGTTGGTCATCAGCATGGCCAGCCGGTCCATGCCCATGCCCATACCACTGGTGGGGGGCATGCCGTATTCCAATGCCCGTACAAAGTCCATGTCAATGAACATCGCCTCATCATCGCCCTTTTCAGAGAGTTTTAACTGCTCCCTGAACCGTTCGTACTGGTCAATGGGATCGTTCAGCTCTGAATAGGCATTACAGATCTCCTTGCCATTGATCATGAGTTCAAAGCGTTCAGTAAGTTCCGGATTGTCTCTGTGCTTTTTGCAGAGGGGAGACATCTCCACCGGGTAATCGGTAATAAATGTGGGTTGAATATAATGGGGTTCACATTGCTCTCCAAAGATCTCATCGATCAGCTTGCCCTTGCCCATGGCAGGATCGGTCTCAATGCCCAACTCTTTGCAGATCTCACGCAATTCTGTTTCAGTTTTGCCCGTAATATCAAACCCGGTAAATTCCCTGATGGAATCGGTCATGGTAATGCGTTTGAAAGGACGTTTGAAATCAATCTCCTTGTCGCCCAGTTTCACACTGGTTATTCCATGCAGGTCCAGCGCCACCTTTTCGATCATCTCTTCAGTAAAGTCCATCATCCAGTTGTAGTCCTTGTAGGCCACGTAAATTTCCATCACCGTGAATTCCGGGTTGTGGGTCCGGTCCATTCCCTCGTTACGGAAATCCTTGGAGAACTCATAGACACCGTCGTACCCCCCTACAATCAGCCTTTTCAGGTACAATTCGTTGGCAATTCGCAGGTATAATGGTATGTCTAGTGCGTTGTGGTGTGTTTTGAACGGACGCGCCGCAGCCCCGCCGGGGATTGGCTGCAATACAGGTGTTTCCACCTCCAGGTACCCTTTGCTGTTGAACAGTTCCCTGAGAGAATTGTATATCTGCGTCCTTTTTCTGAAGACTTCCCGTACATCCGGATTCACTACCAGGTCCACATAACGCTGCCTGTAACGGAATTCCGGATCGGACACCGCATGGTAGGTCTTGCCATCCTTCTCCTTTACAATGGGCAATGGACGGATGGACTTGCTCAGTACCGTGATCTCCTCCACGTGCACAGAAATTTCACCCATCTGTGTTCTGAAGGCAAAGCCCCTGATGCCAATGAAGTCGCCAATGTCAAGTAATTTCTTGAATACGGTATTGTACATGGTTTTGTCCTCTTCCGGACAAATATCATCCCTGCGCAGGTAGACCTGTATGCGTCCCGACTCATCCTGTATCTCTGCAAAGGAGGCACTCCCCATGATCCTGCGACTCATGATCCTTCCGGCAAGGGTGATGCCCTTAAGTGTCGCTTCCTCTGTGTCGAATTTTGACTTGACTTCAGCTGATCCGTGAGAAACTTCATAAGCGGCAGCAGGGTAGGGGTCTATACCGAGTTTGCGGATCTCTTCCAGTGAGTGTCTGCGTATTTGTTGCTGTTCGGAAAGGTCTGAGTGCGTCATTGTTATAACGTATAATTCAAAAGTTTGGGCAAAGATAGATAAAAGGGGGTAAAGTGCCTAAAGGGTTACAATACTTAAATGACTGCAATCTCTGGCCTGCTTTACTTTCCAATAACTGGTTTGAGGAATTCAGGTGAGTGACAAGGAATTCTAACTTTTAAATTGCTGAAAAACAGGTGAACAGATATTAATGCTTGGTTGTTATACAGCTACCATTCAACCAGACGTTTTTTGAAATAATGTTTCACTAAAATCAGATGCTATGAAAAAATTCATGTTTTTATTTGGAGTAGTAATGCTTGCAGCTCTTATGGGTTGCGAAAAGCAGGTTGTGGATCAGGATCCGCTGAACGAAAACGCTGCGGTTGATTCACAGAACAGTTTGTTAAAAGCCGGTCATTCCGGTATGAGCGCCACAGCTGTAATGCAAAATTTCCGGGCGCAATTGTCGGGCTTGAACGAGGTTCCATCGAATGATTCCCGTGCCCGGGGAGAGGCTGTATTTATGTATGATGCAGGTATGGACGCGGTTAGCTACAAGCTGATTGTTGCCAACCTGGAGAACATTAGAATGGCTCATATCCACGCCGCACCGGCAGGTGTCAACGGAGGCGTGGTTGCATGGCTGTATCCCGCTTCACCACCGCCAAGTCTAATTGAAGGGGCAACCAGCGGAATACTTGCTGAAGGAGTAATCACCGCAGACCAATTGGTTGGTTCCATGGCAGGAATGTCCATTTCGGACCTGGTTGACTTGATGAATTCCGAAGAGGTGTATGTTAACATTCATACAAATCAGTTTCCCGGTGGAGAGATACGCGGCCAGATTTCAATGAATAAAGGCATGCATTAATTACCAGCTCCAGCAATTAACTATAGCACCTGACAGTTTACTGTTTAACATTATGAGCATCACTTTGCAGATGAAACTGCATTGTGGTGCTTTTTTTTTTTTGTTTCAAAAATTCTGGTTTTCAACCGATATTTGGAAGGTTCAACACATTAACTGTAGGAGTACTTGGAGTACTTGGAGTACTTGGAGTACTTGGAGTACTTGGAGTACTTGGAGTACTTAGGGAGCTAGTGCTGGAAGTGGTTGATGTGATTGAAAATCTTGCTTCTTAACTAATTTATATCGAAATTATGAATAATAAGGAGTTCGGGAAGCGGTTGGAACAGCGGACGAAGGTATTTGCAATTGAGATTATCAGACTTTCTGCAAAATTACCTGAAACTATAGAATATAGGGTAATTCGATATCAAATGACAAAGTCTGGTAGTAGTGTGGCTGCAAATTACAGGGAAGCCAACATGTCAAGGAGTAAGGTTGATTTTTACCATAAGATTAGGGTTTGCGTGACGGAAGCTAGTGAAACTTCCTTATGGCTTGAAATCATCAATGAATTGAAAGATATGGAGCAGGGTGAACTAAATAAAATTTTGGCCGAATCAGATGAACTACTGTCCATCTTTATATCGATTTCCAATAATTTAAGAAAAAACTAAACACTTTGAAGCACCTCAAAGACCTGTAGTCCTTTAAGTACTTTAAGTACTCCAAGTACTCCAAGTATTTTAAGTACTCCTCAAACTAATAGCCGGATACAACACCCTAAAGATCGTCAATTATACTAAATTTGTAGTAATTCTGAATGGGAAAGAATGGAGAAAAACTGGGTCATAAAATCGCAGGGTGCTGAAGCTGAAGTGCTTGCTCTTAGCAGGTCGCTGGCGGTGAATAAAGTTTTGTCTAATTTACTTGTTCAGCGGGGAATTCACACATTCGAGGCGGCCAGGGTATTTTTTCGTCCGGAGCTTAGTCAGTTGCACGACCCCTTCCTGATGAAAGACATGGATGTGGCTGTAGAGCGAATCATGGCGGCCATAAAAAGTGATGAATCGGTGATGGTGTATGGTGACTATGATGTGGATGGGACCACCGCAGTGGCATTGATGTACTCATTTTTGAAGGACCATTTGAAAAATCTCGATTATTATATTCCTGACCGGTATAGCGAAGGATATGGCGTATCCACTAAAGGGATCGATTATGCTGATGAGAAGGGGCACCGCATGATCATCGCACTTGATTGCGGGATAAAAGCTGTGGATAAGGTGGCATACGCCAGGTCGAAAGGCATTGATTTCATAATCTGCGACCATCATACACCCGGGGGACAACTCCCGGAAGCGGTGGCAGTACTTGATCCAAAAAGGGCAGATTGCAATTATCCATATAAGGAACTCTCGGGATGTGGGGTTGGATTTAAGTTGATTCAGGCGCTTGCCCAGGCCATGGGGATTGAATTTGAAACCATTACGCACCTGCTGGACCTGGTTGTGGTAAGTATAGCATCCGATATTGTTCCCATTAATGGGGAGAACAGGGTACTGGCTTTCCATGGGTTACAAAAATTAGCATATTCACCCCGAAAGGGACTTGAAGCAATCAAAAATGTGGCAGGATTTAGTGGAAATGATATTACCATTGAGGAGATCGTATTTAAGATCGGTCCGCGACTGAACGCTGCAGGCAGAATGGAGTCAGGTCGAACAGCAGTGGAGTTACTGGTAAGCGAGGATATGGACCAGGCGATGACCATCAGTAAAAACATCAACAATATCAATATCGAACGACGTGATGTGGACACCACCATTACCCGCCAGGCAGTGGAAATGATTCAAAAAGACAAGGAGATGCAGTTGCAGAAATCCACGGTATTATATAATCCTGAGTGGCACAAGGGAGTGATCGGGATCGTGGCTTCACGCCTGATGGACCATTACTACAGGCCAACGATTATTCTGACCAAATCAAATGGCCTGGCCACGGGCTCGGCACGGTCGGTGAATGGATTCGATCTTTACCAGGCCATTGAATCATGCAGCGACTTACTGGAGAACTTTGGTGGGCATAAATATGCAGCCGGGCTCACGATGAAAGTGAACAATATTAAGCCTTTTACAAAACGATTCGAAGAATATATTCATGATAATATTGATGCAGATCAGCTGATACCGGTTGTGGAGATTGACACTGAATTGCAGTTGGGTGAAATTGATGATAAGTTCGTACGGGTGTTGAAACAATTCAGTCCGTTCGGACCGGAAAACATGGCTCCTGTTTTTTTTACTGAGAATGTTTCTGATAACGGGATGGGTAAAAGGGTTGGAACCGAGGGAGACCATTTAAAGTTAAACCTTGTTCAGGAGGAGAATCCGTACAAAGTTTATCCGGCCATCGCCTTTCAGAAAGGTAAAATGTTCGAACAGATCGCAGAAGGCAAATCGTTCGATATCTGTTTCTCGGTCGAGGAGAACGAATACAGGGGACGCAGAACAATCCAGCTCAATGTGCGGGACCTGAAGTTTGACTGATACGGAGCCTTTCAAGCACTTTTTTATGACTGTTGCCATACGAGAAAAATAATAATAATACACCATTTTTATTCATCCACAATATTTGTAATTTCCCTTCCTTAAATCAAACTAAATTACATCATGAAAACTTCAAGTATACGATCCCTGTCAACAGTGACGTTAATAGCTGTCTTGTTCATTATTATAATTTCCGGCTGTTCTAATTACGAAGATATTACAGCATGTGTTCAAGGAAAAGTTTATGGCTTCTGGAACGGGCTATGGCACGGAATTATCGCACCTATCGATCTTATTGCCATGATTTGGCGGGAAGATGTAACAGTATATGCCCCTAATAACAATGGTATTTGGTATGCCTTTGGTTTTGTACTTGGTAGTGGGGGATGGGGATTTTTAGGAAGTAAAGGAGCAAAGCAAGCAAGAAGAAAGAGGGAAAGATAGGATTTGTTTTTCAAGCTTCACAGATCAAGCTGCAGTTGTAATTCCGCATCCCAGATCTCATTTCCCGGCCGTACATCATACCCTGATCCTGTTTCCCATCTATGGGAGTAGCGGGTATAGCCTCCCTTGGCGCGGATGGTAATACTGCCGGATATCCTGGCCGAGAATGTGAACACATTTCGAAGGCCGGTTCCATACCATGCGGGAAAGAGAAAGCTGTAACGGACCCCGGGCTCATAAGTATAGATCCGGTTTCCCCAATGGTTGGTATCAAAAATCAGGAACCTGTATGTGAAGCGAAATCCCTCCTGTGTATTAACTGTTACCTGTTCATAGAAAAGTTTACCTCTGTAACTCGCATTTTCTGCCAGGAGTGTTGCATATTCAAACCGGCCGGAAATTTTGAGCTTTTCAGTAAGGTCATACCTGTATTGCAATCGGTACCTGGTTTGTTGGTTGACCATGTAATTTCCATTTCCTGGTTGTCCCTCCTTAAGAAGTTCATGATGGGTGCGTCCCGTAAATCGGAATTCCACGATAGGCCCCTCGCTGAATTCGTAACTGAAACGTATGCTGTTCCGGATGTTGAATCCCGGCAAATCTGAATTATGGCGTGTTTTAATGATTCCTGAAAAATCTGAATTAAGATAGATCCGTGCATATTTAAAGGGTGTGGTTACCAGTTCCACATTAATTCCTGATTCATTCTCCGGGTCGCCTCCTGCACCGTAGGCGTTTGGGGTAAATCCTGCAAAGTCCGGTTGGTATCTTCTTATGGATATGCTGGCAGATAATGCTGGATTAATTGCTAAAGTTGTACCAATCAGCAATGCATATCTGGCATCGTTGCCCAGGGCTGCTTCACCAAAAACTTCATAATTGGTTCCGAATCCAACTCCATAGAGGGAGATTCCAGTTCTTTGTGAATACACCGGATCCATGGCTCCGATGGAATCCAGACCTCTGTTTGACAGTCCCAGTTTTGAATAGGTGTACGAAATTCCCGTGTAAAGCCGTTGAGCCGATCTGTTGATCGAAAAGCCTGTAGTGTGCTGGTTTGCCAGACCAAAACCATTTCTTTCGGTGGATGTTCTGTGTAATCCTGTTTTCCTTATCTGTTCGAACAGATCCGTTTTCAACGCAAAGTTATGGAATGATAAATCCTCTGGCTTGAAGGACCAGAAAAGGTCGCAGGTCCATTTTTTCATTACTGCTTCCGTATATATTCCCCTGTAGTAGTCATACTCCATGGACGATGAGAATGGTTTTGCATAAGAGCGTCTGTAGCCATCCAGGTTCACTCCTGTTCCGTTGCTGTTGAATCCAAGGCCATGAACCAGGCCCATTCCACGGTGGATGCGGTAATTTCCCCAAATAACACTATTAATAATGCCTTGTGGTTTGTATGCAATGTAACCCGTGAAATGTTCCGGTCTCTGTTTGTTCAGCCATATTTCTCCCCGGTCCTTTTCAAAGGCACCTCCTATTGTCCACTTCCGGCCCGTATCATATTTTAGTCTGCCACTCACTTTGAATGGAGAACCCGGGTAGCGGGAAGGGGTTGAATCCCGGGACTGAAATCCTTGTGCATAGGGAAACTGGTTGGATACATTGGACAGTAACATCCCCTTTCCCCTTTGATACTTATCCGGAATTTTGTCATTTGAAAATGTTACCAGCGGAACAATCTGCTTCAAAAACCCCACTGTAAATCCGGGAATGACAGCAAGTTCATAGATGGTATGGAAATGGCCGTACTTTTCCCTCTGTTTCAGTATTCCATAAACCTGGAAAGGTGTGAATAATCCGGTTGCATTCAGTTCACTTTCAGTGGCGAAATTCAGATTCAGGGGATACTTTGTAAGTTCTTCGATAACTTCATACAGATGTTCGGTATCGGATGTGTTCCCGTTTTCGATGATCTCACTGGCAAGGTCCTCAAAAAGGGATAATTCCTGGCTGAAGCTGGTAATCCACGAAACAATTGGAATTAATATGAGCGCAATAAATTTTTTCATCGTGGGTGGTATGAGAGTGTTATGGCAGGTGTTATTCCTGGTATGGACGATAAGGTGAGGGCAAAATCTACAACCATATTCCCAAAATGATGTCCTGAACCGAATGACAGGGTATGTGGGTTATTATGGTATCCTCCCCGCAGGAAGGTTGAGGGATCAGCCACGTAGATGATACCGGTTTTGAATTGTAGTTGATCAGGGGCGAAGTAAGTAATTTCAGTAAGCAGGATCGTGTTGGAATATACCTTGTGGGAAATCCCGGTGGAGATATAAGAGGGTAACAAGGGGCCAAAGGAAGAATAATTACCGAATGATACGGGATTTTTCAGGTGGACCGCCAGGGCAGTGGCGGCTGATAGTTTGTATTGAAGCCCTGCCCCGGGTCCGACTGCCCATAAGTAGTTCCATTTATCCTGTGTAAACGTGTTGTAATAACTGAAACTCACACCGGCAGATAATTTATCGGAAAAGTTCATTCCAAATACCAGGTCAGACTGGAAAATCCTGTAACCGGTGATCCCGTAATTTGAGATTTTTACCAGAAACGCACCGGGTGATGCTTGCAGAATTCCCTCCAGGGAGGTTACCCCAATTTCCTTTAACAAAAAAGGACGGATATGCCCGGCAGCGAAATAATTGGATTCCTTGTTTCCAAGGGAAGCTGGATTTTGAGCATGTTGCCCGTCTGATCCGGATATGGAACTCACATTTCCAAGGGCCATGCTTCGCGCGTCGGGAAAGTAACCTTGTCCCGTTGTATTGCAAAAAATGGACAAAAAAAAGACCGGAATCATTATTCCCGGTCTCCCTTTTGCCCACCTTGATCGTGGGTATTTCATGATAATCTTCTATAATTTATTCAAAAAATAATCAATTTAAAAATTATAAAAAGTCATATCTGCTAATTAATGGTACCTGTAATGATCAGTTTGTTTTAAATTTATACTTTACAGACTTCAGATCTTCGTTGGCTTGTACTATTTTCGATTCAAGCCCGGTTTTGAAAGCTTTAACCTTTTCCAATACGGACTCGTCACCTGTTGCCAGGATTTGTGCCGCCAGAATTCCGGCATTTCTTGCTCCGTCAATCCCGACTGTGGCCACCGGTATTCCCGGAGGCATTTGAACGATAGAGAGCAATGAATCCCATCCATCAAGTGAGATGGATGCTTTAATGGGTACCCCTATAACAGGCAGCGGGGTGAGCGCTGCGACAACACCAGGCAGGTGTGCGGCTCCTCCTGCTCCTGCAATGATCACACGTATTCCACGATTGTATGCTCCTCTGGCAAAGTCCATGGCCTGCTGCGGTGTGCGGTGCGCCGATAAGGCATTTATTTCAAATGGTATTTCAAATTCGTCAAGGATCTTTGCCGCCTGTTCCATAATGGGAAGGTCGGATGTGGATCCCATGATAATGCTTACTCTTGGATTCATATTTTATTCTGATTAATGATTATTTTCCTGCCCCTTTTTTCATTGCATTGTATATCCGGTGTAATCAACGGGTCAAAAATTAATTCACACAGCATTGCAACGATTTGCAAAATTAAAGGTTTCAAATAGATATTACCGGATTTTTATTAGTTAATGTGTTCAAAATGGTAAATATCGGTTTTTCGGGCGATAAAATTTCTTATTTTTTGCATAAAAACGGAACAGCTAATTAATCCATGATTGTAGTTGCCTGTAAAAGATCATGTTCTGTTAAACATGTAAAAATGTTAAAAGTCAGAGTAATCAGGTGATAAAAGGAGATTGGCCCACAATCGATCTGGTTACATTCGTCAGGAGGGTGCATGGAGTAATGGCCCTCACTTCCTGCTTAAATAAAATTCCTATCTTCGCAAAAATCAATTTTTCATGACTAAAAAAAGGATAAAGGTCCTGGATCTGAATTTTGAAACATCCATTACCAGGGATACTATTCAGGCCGAAGTATCTCGTATCGCAGAAGATATGAATCGAGACCTGGCTGACAAAAATCCTATTTTTCTGGGTATTCTGAATGGAGCATTTATGTTCGCAAGTGACCTGTTCAAACTGATAACCATTCCCTGTCAGATTAGTTTTCTGAAACTTGCCTCTTACGAGGGAACCAGGACCTCAGGGGCAGTCAAACAACTGATCGGTATTAATCAGGACCTGAAGGATCGAACGGTAGTTATTCTGGAAGATATAGTCGATACGGGCATAACGCTCGACACCATTGTCAGACAGCTTAACGGGTATGAGCCGAAGGAGATCCTGGTGGCAACCATGTTATATAAACCTGAAGCAATACAGAAGGATATCAAACTTGATTATGTGGGAATAGAGATCCCCAACGAATTTGTTTTAGGCTATGGGCTGGATTACAATGGATATGCCAGAAATCTTCCTGAAATCTATACTTTGGTGAAAGATTGAACGTAAGTTTATTACTTTTGCATGGCTAATTTGTCACAATTCAAACCAACAATAACATGTTAAATATTGTAATATTCGGACCTCCGGGTTCAGGTAAAGGAACCCAGGCTGAAAAGCTGATTGAAAAGTATAAACTGATTCATATCTCCACGGGTGATCTGCTTCGAAATGAGGTTGCACAGAAGACCAGTCTCGGTATTGAGGCACAGAAAATCATGGATGCCGGAAACCTGGTTCCCGATCAGATCGTTATCGGCATGATTCAGAAAAAACTGGAGGAGCATAAGGAAGGTCCGGGTTTTATATTTGATGGATTTCCCCGAACAGTAGAACAGGCCAGAGAGTTGAGGAAAGCGCTTACTGATTACGATGAAAGGGTCACCCTGGTGATCTCACTACAGGTTCCACGCGAGGAACTCGTGGAACGGTTGCTAAAGCGGGGCAAGGAGAGCGGAAGATCGGATGACAATGAAGAGACGATCAATACCAGGATTGATGTTTACCACAATCAAACTGTACCTGTAACCTATTATTATGAGAAAATGCATAAACATATTCCGGTGGACGGAATTGGTACTGTTAACCAGATATTCAAAAGGATTGTAAAAGAAGTGGAAGGATTTAAAAAATACCACCAGTCTGAATAAGGATCACAGATACCAGCGAAATTTGAATTTTTGCATTGTTATTATTGTGTGAGCCCTTGTTTGACCTCATAATAAAGGAAGTTTACATATTTTTCCAGTAAAATATTTCGCAAGAGCTTTATCCTAACCCCAACAGCAGGGTTGAATAATACGCAAACGACGCTTCCTCAATTTTGCGATTGGTTGTTCTCTGATAACCCGGTGGTTAAAAAAGACCGTTGAATATGAATTCCTGCAAACGCTCTTGTTGTGAACCTGGTCGTATCCTTTTGAGGAAATCATCATGATTTGAGATGGGATGTGCCTTTTAGTTGAAAGAGGTCATGAATTATATAGTAATACATCCATGGAAGTTCGTATTTTTGCACTATGAGTAATTCCAATTTTGTCGATTATGTAAAAATCTTTTGCCGGTCAGGTAAGGGAGGTCCCGGTTCCGCCCATTTACACCGTGATAAGATGACCCGGAAAGGCGGGCCAGATGGTGGAGATGGCGGCAGGGGAGGTCATGTGGTCGTCAGGGGGAATGAACAGTACTGGACACTGCTTCACCTGAAATATCAACGGCATATTTTCGCCACTGACGGGGTAGGTGGTGGCTCATCTCTGAAAACCGGCGCAGATGGTAAGGATGTGATCATTGAGGTTCCCCTGGGTACAGTAGCCAAAAATGCAGAAACCGGTGAGCAGATATTCGAGATCACCATCCAAAATGAGAAACAAATACTCATGCCCGGGGGAAGGGGAGGTTTAGGGAACGACCATTTCAAATCATCTACTTTCCAGACACCCCGTTTTGCCCAGCCGGGAGAACCGGGGCAGGAAGACTGGATTATCCTTGAACTGAAACTTCTGGCGGATGTGGGACTGGTCGGTTTTCCCAACGCAGGAAAGTCAACATTATTATCGGTAGTATCTGCTGCAAAACCGAAAATTGCTGATTATCCTTTTACTACGCTGGTCCCTAACCTTGGGATCGTTAAATACCGCGATCACAGATCATTTGTAATGGCTGATATCCCCGGAATCATTGAAGGTGCAAGTGAAGGGAAAGGTCTTGGACACAGGTTTCTCAGGCACATTGAGCGTAATTCAATGTTGCTTTTCCTGGTACCTGCCGACAGTAAAGATATTTTGAAGGAGTACGAAGTACTGGTCAATGAGTTGAAGGCATATAATCCAGAATTACTGGACAAACAACGGCTTCTGGCCATCTCGAAGTCTGATATGCTCGATGAGGAACTGATCCGGGAGATCAAGCCTGACCTGCCTGATATTCCTTATGTCTTTATTTCCTCCATTACCAATCAAGGGTTGGTGGAGTTGAATGACCGTATATGGAAATTGTTGAACCAAAATACCGACGAGCCGGGAAGCTATTGATCAGTGGCTGGGTTTTTCGATTACTTCGTTTGAATAATTTAAGTTATTTTGACAGTTGTCTTTTGAATTGTAATAAATTATCTTATTTAAGTTACAATTTAAATAAAAAAATATAAGTTTGTGCTCTTTTTGGTAAGATGATATTTCCTGCGAAAGCGAATGCCTTGGACCATCTACGTTTTTTTAAACTGGCAGGGATTCTGAAATTTATCAGGAGATATACCAGGCAAACAATTATGTAAACAGTTAGACAGTATGAAGGAACTATTTTCAACACTGGAGGATAAGAATATTGATATACCGGAATCGGTACTGGATTTGCTAAAATCCTGCAAGGGTTTTTCAGTGTTTAACACATCAGAGGAACTGGCCATAGCTTCAACCAATGGAAAAGAGAAGGTCAAATTTGAGGTTTCGTACGATATTCCCGGGAAGGGTAAATTTATTGAGGCGCATCTGCAACGAGTGAAAAATGGTATTTCGGTTAACTACACGGAACCTTACATGAGACGAAGGGATCCGGGAACCATGTCCATTGCGGATGAGCTGCCAACCGATAAGAGGCTGTTCAGTGAAAAATATGGTTATCCGTTTACCACCTTGCAGGAGGAGACCTTTGCCTGGCTCAGGGAGCAGGAACTGGCTGTTTTCTTTTATTTTGCGGGCCGGATGGGAATTGGTTCTCTGGGTATTGCCATTGTTCCGGCAAATGCTGCTTTTTTTGCGCTTGGTTTATCGATGCTCCAGGAAATTATTTCCCTGGAGAGCCTTAAGGATGAGTCTCAAATTCAGTCTGTCATTTATGTAGCCCCTGTATTCAGGCACACCCATTTCAATGGAAAACAGGTTGTGGTACACAACAGGACCGCGAAGGTTCATGAGGTATATGCCTATAACCTGTATCCCGGTCCGAGTGCAAAGAAAGGCCTGTACAGTGTAATTCTCGACCAGGGTGAACGGGAAGGATGGATTACGGCACATTGTTCTGCTGTGCAGTCCATAAGCCCTTATGATAACATCACCACATTTATGCATGAAGGAGCGAGCGGAGGTGGGAAAAGCGAGCTTCATCAGCACATTATCAGGGAACCTGATGGACGGGTGAGGTTGGGTATGAATAGAGTTACCTCTGAGGAAAGGTTTATTACGATTCCCAGATTCTGTTCTTTCAACCCGGTGGCTGATGATATGGCATTCTGTCATCCATCACTTCAGCGGAATGATGGTAAATTAAGAATCCTTGATGCTGAGAATGCCTGGTTCATCAGGGTTGACAGTGTTAAGCAGTATGGCGACGATCCATTTCTTGAAAAGATTACCATCAATCCGGGAAGGCCATTATTGTTCCTGAATATTAACACCAGTCCTGAATCCACTGCACTTATCTGGGAACATGTGGAAGACGAACCGGGAAAACGATGTCCGAACCCCAGGGTAGTGCTTCCCAGGAACTGTGTGCCCAATGTGGTTGACAAACCTGTTTCCGTTGATATTCGAAGCTTTGGTATCCGTACACCACCCTGCTCAAGGGAAAATCCATCGTACGGTATACTCGGATTGTTCCATGTCCTTCCTCCTGCGCTGGCCTGGTTATGGAGACTTGTATCTCCCCGCGGATATAATAATCCAAGTATTGTAAGTACCGGGAACATGGAGAGTGAAGGGGTTGGCTCTTACTGGCCCTTTGCGACAGGAATAAGGATTAAGCATGCAAATCTCATGCTGAAGCAGATTATCGAAACACCCCGAACTACTTTCGCACTTGTTCCAAACCAGAATATTGGTGTTTGGGAGGTAGGCTTCAAGCCTCAGTTGCTGATGCGGGAGTATCTTACACGGAGAGGGATGGCAAAGCTTAAGTCGGACCAGTATGAACCTGCACGCTGTCCTTTGCTGGGTTATGAGTTGAATTACCTGACCATAGAAGGATCCAAGATCCCCTCCCGATTCCTGAAGGTTTACAACCAGTCTGAAGTGGGAATTGAAGGATATGACGCAGGTGCAGAGATACTTCAGAAATTTTTCAAGGAAGAGCTGCAGAAGTACTTGAAAGATGACCTGTTACATACCGGTAAGCGAATTATTGATGCTTGTCTTTCCAACGCTTCCATTGAGGAATATAACGAGATTGTACCCATGAGTTACCGCTATTCATTCAATAACATGGCGGATTATGAACAGGACAACGATATATATGGAGAGAAGGATTAAAATCAACAGTTTGTGTCGCTTTTTTCTTTGAATTCGGTACCGGGGGACGATTGAGAAGCGGTTTTGTTTCACTGCATTTTAAGTGGCGGCAGAACCATTTATGCGCATTGGCATATTTTAATTCCGTTAATAATTTCTGATTTCAAATTCAATCCATTAGATTTGGAGAAGGTATGTTGGAAACACTGAACCATATCGACACCAGGCTTTTCCTGTTTCTCAACGGCCTTCATAGCGAGACTTTTGACGGGATCATGGTTTGGGTAAGCGGAAAAACCACCTGGTGGCCATTTTATCTCTTATTGTTGGGATACCTTGTGTGGTCAAGAAGAATGCAGTTTGTTCCGCTGTTGATATTTATTGCACTGTGTATCACGCTCACCGACCAATCTTCCGTACAACTTTTTAAAGAAGTTTTTGAACGGTTAAGGCCATGCAAGGAACCGGCGCTGCAGGGTCTTGTGCATCTGGTGGATGGAAAGTGTGGAGGGCTGTATGGTTTTGTTTCCTCCCATGCTGCCAATACATTTGGGATTGCCATGTTTTTACTGATGGTTGTAAGAAAAAAATGGTTTATTATCACCATGCTGGTGTGGGGTACATTAGTGGGTTACAGCAGAATTTACCTTGGTGTTCATTATCCGGGCGATGTGGTCGTAGGTGCATTGCTGGGTATATTATGCGGTTATATGATATATTTGCTGTTTAAGTGGCTGGTGCCAAAACTTCCCCAGGCATGGGGTATGCATACACCTGAGATTCGTTAGAACAATGAAATGTATTTTAAGCCATACAACTGATCCTTATTTCAATTTAGCTGCCGAGGAATACCTGCTTAAAAATTTTAACGACTCATTCTATTTTCAGTATGTAAATGAGCCTTCGGTAGTTATTGGTAAGCATCAGAATGCACTGGCTGAAATTGACACTGAATTTTTGAAAAATCATGGGATTCATCTTGCCAGGCGGATTTCGGGTGGTGGAGCTGTTTACCATGATCATGGTAATATGAACTACTCCTTTATTACAACGGAGAAACCCGGTGATCTGGTTAAATTTGAAACCTATACAGCTCCTGTTATTGCTGCTCTGGATCAGTTTGGAGTGAATGCATTTTTGGGCAAAAGGAACGAAATTCTGGCTGACAAGGGCAAAATATCGGGTACCGCCAGCCATGTATTTAAATCGCGGGTACTGCACCATGGGACACTGTTATATGATACTGATCTGGAAATGCTGGCCGGATGTCTGTATACAGACCCTGCCCCATACAAGGATAAAGCGGTAAAATCTGTAAGATCGGAGGTGGTGAACCTGAAGGAGCTGGTCAGGGCACATTTGGAGACACAAGATTTTTTTGATTTTGTATTCAAATTTATTCTGAATGCACAGAAGGACAATAACGCGCATATTTTTTCAGGGAAAGACATTACTGAAATCGAATCTTTGTGTCATGAGAAATTCCGCACCTGGGCATGGAATTATGGGTACTCTCCGAGATATACTGTGGAAAGGAAGGTAAATGGAATACACTTTATTACATCGGTTGAAAAGGGGAAAATTATCCATATTGAAATAACCGGAATCGGGCATCCGGAAATTGATCATATTGCCCTGAGGGCCATTACCCTGGGGCTGAACCATGATAAAGGGTCCATTGGGAGGGAGCTGACGAAAAAATTTGATGCAGCAACTACTGGACTTATTTTACAGGGAATTTTTTAAGTGCGACGCTGGATCGCATTCACCACTCTTTCATTAACACTGGCAAGACCATCAATAACCATATGGGCCATACTGTAAAAAACCTCTCTTTCTTCAAGCATCTCATGGATGGTTTGGCACATCTCTGCCTCAGTCTTTCCTTCAAGTAACGGCCGTTTGGTTTGTGCTGTTTTCAGTCTGCTCAGCAAGGCCTCCGGTGAGAGTTTCAGGTAGATGGTCAGGCCTGATCTTTTCAGTAATTCCATGTTTTTACCATACGCAGGGGCACCACCGCCAGTGGCTATCACCACTTTTTCCAGTTTGTGCATTTCAGCAATGGCACGGGTTTCCAATTCTCTGAAATAAGATTCACCGTACTTGCGAAAAATTTCCTCAATATTCAAATCTTCCTTCCCGGCGATCCATTCATCCATATCCACGAATCCATAGCCCATCATACTGGCTATCTTCCTTCCATGGGTAGTTTTTCCCGAACCCATAAATCCTATCAGATATATTCGTGAATGCATTGGTATTGTCCGGTTAAAGTTCCAGGGTCATCTGTCCGTTTGATTTTTTGTCATCAGTATCATCCGGTTTTTTGCCAGGTTCTTTTACCTCCTTCTCTTTATCTGCCTTATTTTTCCCTTTCGGTTCTACAATCTTTCCGGGTGTATCGTCCCCCTTACGAGAACTTTTCTTATCACCCAGGGAGGTCTCTTTTGTTTCCGGTGACTGGTCGGTCTGGGCATCTGAAGTACCCGGTTCATTTTCCATTGATGATTCCGGTTCAGATGAAAAGTCATCCTGTGGCTCTTCATTCTTTACTGTATCCTGAATAAGGGGTTCAAGTTCTTCAATCACTTTTACCTCGTAATTTGAGAGACGCTTTCCCCTGGCCTTAAAACTTTTTACTCCGATAAATTCGGCCACTTCAATAATTTCGGCATCCCGGTCCTTGTATTTCCCACCGAATTTCAACTCCAGCCTGGGGTATTCCACCTCCATGACACGGATTAATCTTGAGTCGGGATGATCACCAACGAAACTTGTCAGTTTCTCAGATGGTTCGATCCGGAACCTTTTGATATAGTAATATTCCTGTTCTGCGTCGTAATAAGCTGCAGACCAGATCTTGGAAGGCCTGAATTTTTCAATTACCTGCACATCATCCTCAAAGTGATTTTCCAGGTCGAAACTGGCAATCCTGAGTCCACCTGATTTTGTTATCACCAGGATCCGGTCCTGTCCGGTAAATTCGCCAAGAAATATTCCACGGGCATCAGCATTGAGCCTGTTCACATCCTCATCAAACCAAATCTTTCTGCCTCCAAGTGTCGAAACACCTTTTTCCTTCATGGTGATCTTATGGACCGCATATTTGGAGAGGATATTTCCAGCAGCATTTCGTCCCTTGATGGCAAGTTCACTAAAATCCATGTCGAATATCGGTTTTTTCAGCCTTGGTCTTGGTTTCAGGCTAACCTTCACTGTTTCTGCCTCGCCATTTGGATTAACTGTCATATAGAGAATCCTGGAATGGGCGTGTTCCCTTCCGATATTATAAATCTTTTCCCTTGTGACACCAGTGATAGAGCAACGTTTCATCATCGTGTTTCCTGAGTTTCCGTCGTAATAGATCACGTTATAGACGGTTCGTTTGTCACTCTTCTTAAAAACTGCCACATGGACAATATTTTTGCCCACAAATGTTTTTTCCGAAACTTTATGGATCACATAAGTTCCATCTTTGAGGAAAATAATAATATCATCAAGATCCGAACAGTCGCAGACATATTCATCCTTTTTCAGTCCGGTTCCAACAAATCCGTCCACCCGGTTCACGTACAGTTTTTCATTGGCAACGACAACTTTCGATGCAACGATATTTTCAAAGTTCCGGATTTCAGTTTTCCGCACCCTGTTATTGCCATGCTTTTTCTTAATGTTCCGGTAATAATCGATGGCATATTCAACCAGGTTAGCCAGGTGACTTTTCACCTCTTTGATCTCCTCTTCAATTCCCCTGATCAGTTCATCGGCTTTCTTAACATCAAACTTAGAAATGCGTTTGATTTTTATTTCGGTTAATTTAACGATATCATCCCGGGTTACATCTCTGATTAACAGCTTTTTGAAGGGGTCAAGTCCTTTGTCAATTGCCTCGATGACCGCCTCCCATGTTTCACTTTCTTCGATATCGCGGTAAATTCGCTCTTCAATAAATATTTTTTCCAGGGAGGACATGTGCCAGTGTTCTTCAAGTTCACCCAGCCTGATTTCCAGTTCCTGTTTTAACAGGCTCTTCGTATTTTCGGTATTGTGCCGAAGAACCTCGCTTACCCCGATGAAACGCGGTTTATCCTCATCGATAATACAGCAGTTTGGGGAAATGGAAACTTCACAATCTGTAAATGCATAAAGGGCATCAATGGTTTTATCCGAAGATATATTTGGAGCCAGATGAACCATGATCTCAACAAATTCGGCTGTATTATCGTCGATCTTCTTGATCTTGATTTTCCCTTTATCATTGGCCTTAATGATTGATTCAATAAGGGTACCCGTGGTTTTCCCAAACGGCAGATCCCTGATCACCAATGTTTTCTTGTCCAGCTTTTCGATCCTGGCTCTGACGCGCACCTGGCCTCCACGCTTCCCGTCATTGTACCTGCTGAAATCTGCGTTTCCACCGGTGGGGAAATCCGGTATTAATTCAAAATCTTTTCCCTGGAGATGTTTGACAGAGGCATCGATCAATTCATTGAAGTTATGTGGCAGTATCTTTGAAGAGAGTCCCACGGCGATTCCTTCGGCCCCCTGGGCCAGCAATAACGGGAATTTAACTGGAAGAGCCAGGGGTTCTTTGTTCCTGCCGTCGTAGGAAAGTTTCCAGGTAGTGGTTTTCGGATTAAAAACCACATCGCTGGCAAAAGCGGAAAGTCGTGCTTCGATATACCTGGGTGCTGCTGAACTGTCACCTGTAAAAATATTTCCCCAGTTACCCTGTGCATCAATCAGCAGGTCCTTTTGTCCCAGCTGTACCAAGGCATCCCCTATGGACGTATCCCCATGGGGATGAAACTGCATAGAGTGACCGATAATATTGGCAACCTTGTTGTAGCGGCCGTCATCCAGGCGCTTCATGGAGTGCAGGATTCGCCGTTGAACAGGTTTTAACCCGTCCTGGATATTGGGAACGGCTCGTTCGAGGATCACATAAGATGCATAATCTATAAAGTAATCTTCATACATCCCGGTAAGCCTGGTTATTTTGGAGAAACCACCACTGTGTCCCTCCTCCTGACCACCGTCAATTTTATTAAAATCTTCTGGTGTATTATTTTTGTTATTTAAATCTTCACTCATGGATCACAAAATCTTTGTCAGCAATCAAATTGCTACCACATCTTCTTCAACTCTCAGTCTTTCAATAATAAAGTCCTGCCTGTCGGGCGTGTTTTTCCCCATATAGAATTCAAGTATCTGGTGGATATCATCTTCCTTCCCCAGTTTTACCGGTTCCAGTCTGATATCCGGACCTATGAAATTTTTGAATTCATCCGGTGATATTTCACCCAGTCCCTTGAACCTGGTGATTTCATGTGTCTGCCCTATTTTCTTAATTGCAGCCTCTTTCTCCTCCTCTGAATAACAATAAACTGTATCTTTTTTATTCCGTACCCTGAACAGGGGTGTCTGGAGAATAAACAGATGTTTGTTCCTCACCAGATTTGGAAAGAACTGGAGGAAAAATGTAAGTAAAAGCAATCGGATATGCATACCATCCACATCGGCGTCGGTGGCAATTACCACATTTTTATATCTTAGTCCTTCAAGGTCCTCTTCAATATTCAACGCAGCCTGGAGCAGGTTGAACTCTTCATTTTCGTACACCACCTTTTTGGTGAGCCCAAAGCAGTTCAACGGTTTCCCCCGAAGGCTGAATACTGCCTGTGTGGCAACATCTCTCGATTTCGTTATGGAGCCTGAAGCTGAATCACCCTCGGTTATGAAAATGGTGGTGTCATTTTTCCGATCATGACTGGAGTCGTAATGAACTTTGCAGTCCCGTAGCTTCTTATTATGCAGGTTTGCTTTTTTCGCCCGCTCTTTGGCTAACTTTTTAATTCCTGAAATTGCTTTTCGCTCTTTCTCACTTTCCTGGATCTTTTTCAAAAGCAGGTTGGCAGTTTCAGAATGTTTATGCAGGTGATCGTCCAGTTTACTTGACAGAAAATTCATGATAAAATTTCTGACACTGGGGCCATTGGGTCCGATATCTTTAGAGCCCAGCTTCGTTTTGGTCTGAGATTCGAAAACCGGTTCTTCCACTTTAATACTTACAGCAGCTATGATGGAGGTTCGGATATCAGAAGGATCAAAATCCTTTTTGTAGAAGTCACGAATTGTCTTGACCAGCCCCTCCCGGAATGCCAGAAGGTGCGTCCCACCCTGGGTAGTATGTTGTCCGTTTACAAAACTATAATACTCCTCCCCATACTGGTTGCCGTGGGTAATGGCCACCTCGATATCACCATTCTGCATGTGGATGATCGGGTACAGCCCTTCACCACTCATATTCTCTTCCAACAGATCCTTTAAACCGTTTTTAGAGATAAACTTCTGGCCATTGTATATGATGGTAAGGCCGGTGTTCAGGTATGTGTAGTTTCTGAGCATACTTTCCACATGCTCATCAATAAACTTGAACTCACCAAACATCTCTCCGTCAGGCACAAATGAGATGGCAGTACCGTTTTTCTCCTCACTATCCCGCTCCTTGTCATCCGACAGGAGATTGCCCTGTTCAAAATCCACAAGTTTGGTTTTTCCTTCCCTGTGCGACTGAATGATAAAGCTGGATGAGAGGGCATTCACAGCTTTGATACCTACGCCGTTTAAACCTACCGATTTTTTAAATACCTTGGAATCATATTTCGCTCCTGTATTCATTTTTGAGGCAACATCCAAAACTTTTCCCAGGGGAATACCACGGCCATAATCCCTTACAGAAACCAGCTGTTCGTTAATGGTAATCTCAATAGTTTTACCATTTCCCATCATGTATTCGTCAATGGAATTGTCCAATACCTCCTTTAACAGGATGTATATTCCATCATCGGGGGAGGAGCCATCCCCCAGCTTCCCGATGTACATACCCGGCCGTTTGCGAATATGTTCCTTCCAATCTAATGTACGAATGCTCTCTTCTGAATAATTCGCTGACATGCTATATTCCTCTCAAAATAATTTATTGCTTACAATCAGGCTTCGGAGTGTTTGCTGTTAATTATGTTTACGCTGAAAATTGAAACGGACTCCGGAAGTCTTCGCAAAGATAGTAAAAACAAGGTCTGCAGAATTTTCATTTTTTAAAAAGAAATCAACAATTGAAGGGGGTGGGAAGGGGGAAAATTACCATTCAACCGCTTTTACCTTCATCTTTGTTTTCAATCCGGTTCTGTACGTTTCGGACAAATCAAAATCCCAGATCCATTCTTTTGTTCGATTGGATTTTGGCAGGTCCACATACACCAATTTCTGTTCCTTAACCGGCTGCTCATTTTCCTGGTTCAACTCTGCCATATCCGTAATCAGACAACCTGGATTTTTTGTGATCCAGTTGATGTGAAACTGTTGAATTGTTTTTCGAAACCTTTTAATCTCCACACCTACAATCCGTACATTCTTTTTTTTCAGGTAATCCACCAACAGGATATCCAGCTGATTTAATAAATTGAGCGAAATATATGCATCGGTCGTAAAAGGTAAGGTTGGCCTTTGAGGTTTAAATTCATCGAGGATGTATTTACTGAAATGCTCCCCTTTTGCTTTACGCAGTTCCCAGCAGAATTTAATTCCACCACCAGAAATATCTGTTTCGAAAAGGGTGATATTCTTGTATGGAGCTGTTTTTTTTACAATCTGAGGTGGATGGTATACATCCACAAGTACTATTTTTTTGAATTTTTCAGAGAGTTCCTTCAAAGGCAGGTCAAGTAACCACCCGCTTCCCAATACAGCCAGGCTCTTGATGTTTTTGTCCTGGAATGAATTGATAATAAACTGCTTTGTATTATCCAGGTGCTCCTGCCAGTTCTCCTGTTCGCGTAAATATCGGTTCATGATCCCTTCCTGGTCCTTGATGAATTTCATCTTTCTGACCATCTTTTTCTGACCAAACGATTTCATTTGCAGCTGTATTTATCCGGTTAAAAAAACTGTTATTACGGAGCTTAATTTATACCTAAAATTTTGAAAAATGAAACTTACTTTAACGATTAATCTATCTGCTAAAAATACGTTTATTTTTTTCCAGTTCTGCGATTCCCCGTACCATCAAATTCCTCACATGCGATTTGAGGACTTCTGTTTCCATTGAATTTACATCATCAGCAGAAATTTCATCAAGCACGTTGATCATGATCCTGGTTTTGCCTTTTAATACCCAGTTGTTTTTGCCCCGTTGAAATGTTTTTTCTGTGCCGGTATGGACAATTGGGATGATACCGCATCCCATTTTTTTTGCAAGCACAAAGGCACCATCCATAAATGCCCGCATCTCAGCCGATTTTGACCTTGTTCCTTCGGGGAAGATCATTACAGAGCTACCTTTGGCCATCTCTTTTTCCGCCTGTGTTATAAATTGAAGCCCGGACCTTTTACTCTCCCTGTTAATTCTGATACAGTTGGTAAGTGAAAGTACCATGCCCACAAATGGGATCTTGAAATTTTCGGCCTTGGAGACCCACTTAAATGGTCGACGCACTTTATAGAGCGCCAGGATATCCACCAGTGTACGATGGTTGGCCACCAGTACTACAGGCCTGTTCCATGGAATTTTATCCCTTCCCCATAACCGGAGCTTCCATAAGGGGATAAGAGACTGGTAGTGCCATGCCCAGAAAGTTCCCATCATGTGCGTTATAATTCTTCGTTTGTCCCACCAAAAGGTTGCTGCCCAGATCAACAGGAAAAAAGGGGTAATGATGGTTGATGTGATCAGCATGGTGATCCATGCCAGTATGGAACATATTTTCAATAATGTTTTTTTCATGGGTGCACAAAGATAAATAAAATGTATGCCATCACACCAGTGTACTCCTTGTGGTTATCTTTGTTTATATTTGGTATTCAAATAAAACTGAAACTATGATAACAAGGAATTACATACTGGTTCTGTTGATACTGATCGTGACCGCATCATGTCAGAATAACAGCAAAAAAGCAGACAGGGTTGCAGGTGAGGCAGGAAAATGGTCAGTCGAAAGGGCCAAAGCATGGGAAGAAGCGCATGGCTGGCTGCGGGGTTCAAATTTTAATCCCAGTACTGCAATTAACCAACTGGAGACCTGGCAGGCAGAAACTTTTGATGAAATGACCATCGACAGGGAACTGGGCTGGGCATCGGGTATCGGGCTGAATTGTATGCGGGTATACCTCCACCATGTTGCATGGGATACAGACAGGGATGGATTTAAGAACAGGATGGAGCGGTATCTTAAAATTGCCGATAGCCATGGGATCAAAACAATTTTTGTGTTTTTTGATGACTGCTGGAATCCAACCTACCAGGCAGGGAAGCAACCCGATCCAAAAACGGGCATTCATAATTCGGGCTGGGTCCGTGACCCTGGTGACCTGCTTTATGAAGATCCGACCCTGATAGGTCTGCTTGAGGAATATGTGAAAGATATATTGGAGACATTTTCAGATGATCATCGGATCGTACTCTGGGATCTCTACAATGAGCCTGGAAATTCTGGGTATGGTAACAAATCCATGGATCTGCTGACAAAGGTCTTTGAATGGGGGTGGGAGATCCGTCCATCGCAACCTATGTCGGTAGGTGTCTGGAAACGTGATCTGACCGATCTGAATAAATTCCAGTTAGAGAATTCGGATATCATTACTTATCATAATTACAGCGGTCCGGAGAACCACCAGGCAGCCATCGACACACTAAAAATGTATGGCCGGCCAATGGTATGTACCGAATATATGGCACGTAAATTCAACAGTCTATTCCAGAACATCATGCCGATACTGGCAGAACAAAATATCGGGGCGATTAACTGGGGACTGGTTGCCGGCAAATCGAATACCAAATATGCATGGGGAGAACCGATACCCGATGGTTCCGATCCGGAATTATGGTTTCATGAAATATTCAGACCCGATGGTACACCTTACAGCCAGGAGGAGGTTGATGTAATTAAACAACTTACTGAAGGTAGGTAGTACTTACCTTTCAGGGGCCGGGTTAAAACAACCCGGTAATATTTCCATCATCATCCATATCGAAATTCTCGGCTGCCGGTTTTGCGGGAAGTACTGGCATACGCATGATATTTCCTGTAATAGGAATTACAAAACCGGCACCTGAAGCGATCTCAATTTCCCTGACTGTAATTATACCCAGATGATCTTTTTTCCCACCAACATATCTTCAACCATTTCCTTTGAATTTTCATGGGCGATTCCAAGTAAAAAGCCGCCCCCTGAGCCATTGATTTTCAGGTAATATGTATTACTGACCTGGCCCTCGATCCAGGCATCTTCAATGGTTTCCGGGATCATCATTCTGAATTGGTTCCACTGGAAATCAGAGATTGCCCTGAAAATCAAAGCGGCATCATGACCTGTATTTCCTGTAATAGTTGCTATAAATTTCCTGATTAGTCCAAAGTAGTCTTCGGTGATCATTTTTTGAAAGGAGATTTCCTTCATTTTATCAAGAAATATTTCAACTAGCGGGGCCGTTTTTAGAAACTGCTCCGAATCCAACAGGAAAAAACGGTATCCTCCGGGCGGCTTCAGGGGGTCACCCTTAACTTTGGTGATCTGCTTTTCCGTATTAAAATGGAGGGGTGTGTCCATCAGGCTGGTCATGGCATCCACCCCAGAACTTTTGCCATGAAAAGCCGATTCAATAGTTGCGAGATCCCTGAGTTGGTGAGGCAGCCCTGGTTTTTTACCGGGGGAAAAGAACTGATCATACACCAGGGCAGATACGGCACCGGAACTACCGATTCCGTAACCCTGCGGGATGGTTGAATCAATGAAAAATCCCTTTTTTAGCAAATATTCAACTTTTTGGAAATCAGGAGTCGCGTAAAAGCTGTTTTTTGGCAGAGAGCGTATGTGTATCAATAATTCCCTGAGACTGGATACGGAATCTACTACTTTCCCGTTATCCTCCACTTCTTTTTCATCGCGATGAGCCAGGCGGGCGTGAAAATTTTTCAATGGTACTGTGAGCGCTTCACTTCCTGCGATTACTCCGTATTCACCTGCAAGCATAAGTTTTGCATGGTATCTCTTTTCCAGGTTCATCTGGTAGTCTGTCATAATGTTGCCGTGGTGTTTGTTTAGTCATTCATTGCAGCTATCCACAAATTTTTCTTTTCAGCGCTCAACTCTGACAGGGCCATTGCCCATTTTATCATGGATGATCTTCTCGTTGTCACAAATCTCTTTCAGTTCAGATTCGATAAAAAGCCTGGCTTTTGCTGCCGCTTTTTCCGGATAGAGTACATGCACGTTGGCACCTGCATCCAGTGTGAATCCGATAGCTGTGCCAGTGCTGTTTCTGAATTTTCTGATCCGTTGTATAGCCTCAAGTGTATTTGGTTTTATCAGGATATATCCGGGTATTCCGGTCATCATCATGGCATGCAATGAGAGCGCCTCATTTTCCATGACATCGATGAATTTTCTGGTATCCCCGATCTTCAGTACGTCGGCCATAAGCTGCATATTAGCTTCGGCAGCTTCGAATCGGAGTTTTGCATAGGGATTGGTTCTCATCAGTTCGTGTCCCATGGTGCTGGATACCATTTTTTGCCCAGGATCAATGATCAGTATACTGTCGTGCATACCGGACAGGTCTTCGTGGATTTCAACTGGTATGGCGTATTCATCGGAAGAGTGAGCATAACTGGCCGTGATTCCCCATGCTGCCATCTTACCGTACAATGAACGGGAGGCACTTCCTGATCCGAGTCTGGCTATGAATGATGCTTTCCTTAAAAAGTCATCTGTGACAGCCTCGCCATACAACAGCTCCTCAATCTCACACAATCCAAGTGCCAGTGCACTCATGGAAGATGCGCTTGAGGCTATCCCGGAGGAATGGGGAAAGGTATTTTCAGATCGGATGGAAAGTTTGCATGAATCGAGCCATGGCATGAATGGTACGATTCCTTGCAGATATTTCTCCAATTTTATGGCAAAGTCAGGTGCTTTTGAACCTTCAAATTCAAAATTCAATACAGGGCCATTGATCGACTCGCCACTGGTGTAATCCAACTTCATAATCGTTACGGCGCTGTCCAGCGTCATGCTCAGGGAGGCATTGGCAGGTATCTGACCGGGATATTTCCCCCAGTATTTTACAAGGGCAATATTTGAAGGGCTACTCCATGCAACGGATCCCTGTTTACGGGCCAGATTTTTTGTTGAAATGGCCGCTGCCTCACTCAATAATTTCTCTTCATATTTTTCAATCTTCATATCGCAAGTTCACTGTAATTAAACCAGGGAGTCATCCCTTTTCCGGTTAAATAGGAGGATAGCCTTTCCCTGTCCCATTCGGTGACCAGCAGAGCAAAATCCCCTCCCCATGCGCCAAGTGATTTCACATATCCCTCAAGGTCATTAAATTGTACGGATTTAAGGGCTGGAATGTTCAGTATTTCTGACAATTTGTTTTCGTGTTCCATGATTAATGAACCTAAATCATTAGGAGATGCGGCCTTGAGGAATTTTCCGGTAAGCGACGAAAAGTATGCCACATCATCAGGGTTCGGTTGATAATTGTTGAGGAATGCAGCAACGCTCTTCCCGGATTCCTGTTTCTTTCCCAGATAGACCAGCCACATTTTATCCATAAAACCGGGTCTGAAATCAACCGACTGAACCACCGGCATTTCATTCAGTACCTGGTAAAGTATAGGTCCTTCAGATGTGGCACAGGCTACATCATATCCTGATCCTCGTGAGATTCGGAAATGGAGTTGCATGGAATCAATACCTGCCCACTGTGCAAGCAAGGAGGTCAGCGTTGATGAACTCCCAAATCCGAACCGGGGATCAAATTCGAGGTTGGTGATGACATCCCCGGCATGGAGATATTTCATAAATTCCGGTTTAATTTCCACCAGGCTCCGGAGCATCCTCTTCAGGTTTTCGGATTGCTGACCACTGCTGGTTTTAATTATTCCCAGGTCATCCAGGGAGAGGATTGTTTCGAACCATATTTCTGAATTATACCGGGCAATCCAGTGAAACTGACCTACCACTTTTTTATCAATCACATGGAGGTGCTGGCCCACATTGAGAGGCACAGCAAGGGCTCTGGCTCCATGCAGAATCATAAATTCTGAAGTAAGAAGAATTTTACCTCTTGCGTAAAATTGACGGTTCATTATCTGTTATTTCGTGTCGCTGATAAATTTCCTTACATCTGCGTAACTCACTGTTCTGTTGGAGAAATAATCCATGGCTGAATTTCTCTGCTCCTCATCGGCGCCAAGCTGACGCAGGATATTGGAAAGATGCATTTTCATATGCCCTTGCTGGATTCCGCCTGTGATCAGTGAGCGAATGGCGCTGAAGTTGCTGGCAAGTCCCGTGGATGCGATGATCATCATGAGCTCTTCAGCACCCGGGTCCTGAAGTATCTTCAGGCTTGCTCTGGCCAGAGGATGTAAAGAGGTTAACCCTCCTACCGAGCCAACCGACATGGGTAGCTCAAGTTCAAAACGGAAAACATTTCCTGATATTTCTGCCCGTGAAAGACTACAATAGCTGCCCTGCCTGGCCGCATACGCATGTCCGCATGCTTCTACAGCCCTGAAATCATTACCAGTGGCAATTACAACGGCATCGATTCCGTTAAAAATTCCCTTGTTATGGGTAACCGCCCTGGAGATATCGTGATGGGCAATTTCAGTGGCGCGTACGAACTTTTCAGCAAATGCAAGCCCCGACAGTTTAGGGTCAAAGGAATCGAATGAACGGACATCTGTCTCCACGGTTGCTTTAACACGGCTGCCTGGTGTAAAGTTGGAGAGGATCGACATCACAATCATCAATTCACCTGTCATGTTCTGATCAACTACTGCCTCTTTAACAACAGCTTGCCATTTTACTGCCAATGCTTCGAGTACCGTATTGATGAAGTTGGCTCCCATGGCATCCCCGGTGCCGAATTCTGTATGTAATTGATAATAGTCTGAAAGGGTGCCAGTAAGGTCGACCAGTGAAATATCTGAAATTCCACCACCGCGATTTTGCATTGATGCTGTTAACGGATCCAGGGAGCGGATGAGAAATGTACGCTTTTGCCGGAACAACTCCTTCAGAAAATCGGGTTGCCCGGTCCATTGGAAATGAACCTGCCCGGTTTTTATCGGTTTTTCTACCTGCGCATTGAAACCGCCATGCCCGGCCCAGAACTTGGCAGCATTTGACACGGCAGCCACCACTGAACTCTCCTCAATGGCCATGGGAACCACGAACCATTTCCCGTTGATCTTGAAATTGGGAGCCAGACCGAAAGGAAGATGAAAGGCAGAGACCGTATTTTCACTGAATTCGTTGTACAGTGACTGCAATTCTTTGTCGGGATGCAGATGAGAGGCGAGGACAGCGGCATATTCTGAGGGAAGTCCAAATTCATCCTGCACCCATTGAACCTTCTCCATGGGTGTAAACTTAGAGAAGCCTGAAATTGTCTCCTTCTGAGCCATAATGCTTTATTTAACGGTAAGATAGGCATACGCCATCTCCAGACCCTTTACCTGCCCTTCAACAAATTTATGAAGATGATCATAATCTTCACGTGCATGTTCCAAAAAAGTTGAAGCCATTCCATAAATTGCCGGTAATTCAGACTTTTGAAGCAGGTAATATCCATCCAGGAAATTTTTGATCCCCCCCGAAATGACCAGCGCATTGCAAGCTGGTTTTTCTACAGCAATTATGGCATTGATTGATTGAACCATGGAGAGGGCATCCTCCCCGATATATGACAGGGGTTCCAGTAGGGATGTATTGGAGTTTTCATTCCTGAGCAACTCCAGTCTTGCAAAATTTGTTCCGCCGAATGCAGCCAGTTCGATGGCGCTGACCGGTAATTGTAACAACGCCTTCAGGCTGGCGGGCCCCATTCCCTGCCCCACCTCTTTAACGATCACCGGAAATTTGAACCTATCCAGCAATTTCGAAATAGTATCAATGGGGGGATACTCCAGGATATCACCTTCTGACTGAAACCACTCCTGCATGGGGTTCACATGAATGATAAGTCCATCGGCATCGAGCCTTTCAATCAGCCTTTCTGCCAGCGATACTTTTTTCTCCACCACCAGTTCTTCCACCTGTGCAATACCGAGATTTGCCCATAGCGGTCTGTCGGGGCCTATGAAAGGGCGCATATTAAAATCTTCAAAATAGCTGTTGTCATCCAGGATGATCCTGCATGAGCCGAGTCCCATACCCATTCCAAACTCTTTGCAAGCCCTGGCCAGGTTGCGGTTGATGGTACCTGCCATCTTTGTTCCCCCGGTCATGCTACTTACCCATAACGGAACATCGAAATCCCTTTCAAGAAATTTAAATGGTTTTAGTCCGTCAGTGGGGTGTGCAGATAGCAATGGTTCGTAATGAAAACGATCATCCATTTTTGCTATCCCGGTTTGGGAGCTGAATGCCAGGTCGATATGGTCTTTTTTTCTGGACTCAAGTGATTCCATAATTGTTGGGATGTTACCTGATACCTAAATGGCGGGAGATGATCAGACGTATAATTTCTGATGTGCCCTCACCTATTTCCAGAATACGCTGGTCTCTGTAAAATCTCTCTATGGGATTGTCTTTCATTAAGCCGTGGGCACCGTGGATCTGTAGCGATTCATTGGCCACTTCCCTGGCAATTTCAGAGGTGTATAATTTTGCCATGGCCGCCTCCTTACCAAACGGGTAGTTGTTATCTTTCAACCAGCAGGCCTTATAAAGCAGGTTTCTGGCGAGTTCAATTTTCATAGCCATATCGGCCAGTTTAAAGGAGTTGACCTGAAAACTGTGGATCGGCTTCCCGAATTGTACCCGTTTACCCGAATATTCCATGGCCATTTCAAACGCACCCTGTGCAAGACCCAAACCCATGGCAGCAATTGAGAGCCTGCCTGCGTCGAGGGTGGCAAGCATGATTTTGGAACCCTTGCCCCGTTCACCAAGGATATACGATTCAGGAACTGTTACATTATCGAAAAATATCCGCCCGGTATCGGCACTGCGCCACATCATCTTCGAATTGATCAGTTCACAGCTGTATCCCGCTGTATCCCGGGGTACCAAAATAACAGACAGCTCCTTTTTCCCGCTTTCACGGGTACCCGTAACAGCCTGTACAGTAACGCCACCAGCCATTTCCGAAGCGGCATTGGTAATATAGATTTTCTTTCCATTGATCACCCACTGGCCATTTTTTAGTTCGGCACTGGTCTCCGTATTGTTGGAATCTGAGCCTGCATTAGGTTCTGTCAGCCCAAATGCCCATAATTTTTTCCCTGTTGTAAGCATGGGCAGGAACTGTTTTTTCTGCTCCTCGGTGCCATATGCCATAATGGGCGCCTGCCCCAGTGAATTATGGGCAGCCACGGTTGCAGCCTGCGAACCGTCTATCCGGGCGATCTCTTCAACCGCCAGAATGTACGACATGGTATCCATCCCCATACCTCCATATTCTTGAGGTGTTATAATACGAAGGTATCCCTCATCGAACATCTTCTCCGTGATTTCCGTGGAGAAGGCCGATCGATCGTCGAGATCGCTGGCTACAGGCTTGATCTCCTTTTCTGCAAAGGCTCTTACCTGCTCTCTGAATTCTTCATGCTTTTTTGTTAACAGAGGATCCATTAAATTCTATTTTAAAATAATTAATAATTTGTTTAACTCAACCAACTCCCCGACACTTACTTTAATTTTGTCTATCTCAGCATCTTTGGGAGATGCAATCCTGTTTTCCATTTTCATGGATTCAATAATAAGGAGTGTATCCCCAAAACTAACTGGGTCAGCCTCCTGTACTGCAATTTTTACAACCTTTCCGTTTAGTGGGGCGTTGATTTCGTTGGAGCCTGCTTTTGCATGGGTTTTCACAGAATTCTCCAAATACCGGTCATCAGGTATGTCCAATCTCTTTGCAAAGAAAGTAAAATGTTCAATATCAATTACAATTTCGGGACCATCAAGATCTGCCCAGCAATCATATTGTTGTCCATTAATCTGCAATTTGTAACAAGAATCTTTATAATCCAATATTTCAACGGAAATCATTTTACCCTCGGCCTGGAGTTTGATCATTTTCGCGGATTTGATTATTCTGAAGGGAATCCGGTAGGTTTTATCATTAAATTGTATCTGAATATCAGACATTTGCCTCCATTGGCCAATTTCGTTCCAGATAGATGAGGCCAACCTGTTTTTGTACCTGTGATTCAGTGCAGCCACGGCCATGATGGATAGTGTCAAGGCCAGGGAAGGCCTGTTTTTAGCGTTTTCCATTCGCTGAATAATGGAAGGCAGGTGCTGATCAATATATTTTGTACTAATACTATTATCTTCAAAATCTTCCGATTGAAGAAGGGTCACCAGGAAATCCCTGTTTGTGGTAATCCCCGACAGATGATAATTTTTAATTCCCAGGATCAACTTCCTGATGGCCTCGTTCCTGTCTGTTCCATGTGAAATCAGTTTAGCAACCAGTGGGTCATACAAAGGCGAAACAGTATTTCCCTGAACATAACCTTCGTCGATCCTGACGTGCGTCCCGACGGATGTTTTATTCCTGATGGTTCCACTGGCCGGCATGAACTCTTTTCTCGGATCTTCGGCATACACCCTTGCCTCCATTGCATGACCGTTTATCCGAATATCATTCTGGCGAACGGAGAGTATGGCACCCCCTGCAATTTGTAGTTGTTCCTTCACGATGTCCAGGCCTGTGATCAATTCCGTAACCGGATTTTCAACCTGTATCCGGGTGTTCATCTCCATAAAATAGAATGCCTCGTTTTCGTCCACAAGGAATTCAATGGTACCTGCATTTGTGTAGCCAATCTCACTGGCCAGTTTCAGTGCACTTTCGAATATTTTTTTCCTGGTATTCAATGACAGGGAAGTGGCAGGGGCTTCTTCAATGATCTTCTGATGCCTTCGCTGCAGGGTGCATTCACGATCGAAGAGATGGACCATGTTGCCATGGTGGTCGCCAAGCATTTGAACCTCAATATGTCTTGCCTTCTGAATGTAACGCTCCACGTACAGTTCACCGGATCCAAAGTAATTCAATGATTCCCTGGTGGCATCCAATAAAGCTTCAGCAAGTTCTGCGCTGGATCCAACGATTTTCATCCCTTTTCCTCCGCCTCCGGCAGCGGGTTTAATCAATAAAGGATAGGGCAGTTCATTGGCCATTCCTGTCAACTCCTGCACCGTTCCTTTTCTTCCCTCCAAAACCGGGATGCCAATTTTTTTTGTCATTTCACGGGCATTAGCCTTGTTGCCCATGAGGTCAATGACTTCCGGTGACGGACCGATAAATACAAGATCATTCTTCCTGCAAAGACGGGCAAAGTCGCCATTTTCAGCAAGGAAACCATAACCGGGATGAATGGCAGAAGCATTGCTTTTTCGAGCAATATCAATGATAAGTTGTTGGTTCAGGAATGTATCCTGAATTGCCCCGTTGCCCAATGGCCATGCTTCATCAGCAAGTTGTACGTAAGGCATATCTTTATCGGATCCAGGGTATATTGCCACTGACTGCAATCCCGATTGCCTGATAGCGCTGATCACCCTGACAGCTATTTCGCCGCGATTGGCCACAAGTATTTTATGGAGACCGGGTTTATTCATCTCTCCATCGGGGTTCTCGTTTCTCAAAAAAGGCATTGATTCCTTCCCGACCCTCTTCAGATAACCTGTATTTTGTCAGAAGTTCTGCGGAATAATCGATCAGTTTGTCGGGATCCATGAGAAGGTTACCATAGCGAAACATCTGTTTGATGCCAGTCATTGCTTTTGGACCATTCCTGAGCAATGAATCCAGCAGTTCAGGAATGAATGTATCTAATTCCTGTTCAGGAACCAGTCTGTCGGCCAACCCTCGTGAATAAGCTTCACTTGCCGGGACTGACCGGCCGGTGAGCATCCATTCCCTGGCAGTGCTCTCGCCAGTTCTGTGTACGATATATGGTGCAATTGTAGCAGGAATCAGTCCTAATTTTACTTCAGAAAAAGTGAATAATGTCTGGAATGATGCAACGGCAATATCGCAGCCTGCAATGATCCCATTGGCACCACCTATTACTTTACCCCTTCCAACGGCAATTGTAGTTTTGGAGGAATTATAAATGTTGTTGAATAGCATGGCCAGTTCCCTGCTTTCCGCTAACAGTTCTTTTTCGTTACCGGCCATTCCGCTTTTCATCCAATTCAGGTCCGCCCCTGATGAAAAATGTTCTCCCTTTGATTGGAATATAATGATCCGGATATCTTTATTTTGGTTAAAATGATGAATCATTTCAGATATTTCACGGACCATTTCAATATGCAGTGCATTGTGAAATTCGGGCCTGTTCAGAATAATCTGACCAATGCCACCTTTGACTGATTCAAGGATAAATTTATTCTTCGACATAATCACATTCTGAATACTCCGTATTTGGGATTCTGAAATTTTTTATTCAACGATATGGAAATGGACATTCCCAAAATTTTCCTGGTCTCTGCCGGCTCTATGATTCCGTCATCCCACAACCTTGAACTGCTGTAATATGCAGCGCCTTCCCGCTCATATTTTTCAATAATCGGTCTGCGAATCTCCTCCTTTTGTTCATCACTTATTTTTTCACCATTGGCCGTCAGCTGATCTTCCCTGATGGTTGCCAGTACATCCGCAGCCTGTTCACCTCCCATTACTGAAATTTTTGCATTGGGCCACATGAAGAGCAGGTTGGGATCGTATGCCCTGCCTGACATGGCATAATTTCCTGCCCCAAAAGATCCTCCAATGATGATGGTAAACCGGGGAACCCGAGTGTTGGCCACTGCATGGACCATTTTCGCACCGTCTTTAGCAATACCACCATGTTCATAATCTTTTCCTACCATAAAACCGGAAATGTTCTGCAGGAAAATAATAGGAAGTTTCCTGTAATCGCATAACTGGATGAAATGAGTCCCTTTCAGTGCTGCTTCGGAGAAGAGGATACCATTGTTGGCGATAATACCCACAGGATATCCCATGAGATGGGCAAAGCCGGTCACCAGGGTGGTCCCGTAATTTTTTTTGAATTCAGAAAATTCACTGCCATCTGTCAGACGGGCGATAATTTCCCGCACGTCATAGGATTCACGGTTTGTAACAGGGAGTATACCAGTGATCTCGTCAGCATTGTACAGTGGTTCTCTGACTTCAATGCGGTCCGCCGGCTCTCTTTCTGACGGCTGGATGGTTTCAAAAATATTGCGGCAGATCCGTAAAGCATCCCGGTCATCTTCAGCAAGGTGATCAGCAACACCTGAAATGGAAGTGTGTACATACCCCCCTCCCAGTTCCTCAGCGGTTACCACCTCTCCGGTAGCTGCCTTTACGAGCGGTGGACCCCCCAGAAATATGGTTCCCTGGTTCTTTACAATAATTGTTTCATCGCTCATTGCAGGGACGTATGCTCCTCCGGCTGTACATGATCCCATTACTGCAGCTACCTGTGGAATGCCTTCAGCGGAAAGTCGTGCCTGGTTGTAGAATATACGTCCAAAATCATCTTTATCAGGAAATACATCAGCCTGATTGGGCAGGAATACACCACCCGAATCAACCAGGTAAACTAATGGCAAGTGATTTTTCAGAGCGATTTCCTGGGCACGTAAATGTTTTTTAATGGTTTCCTCAATATAGGTACCCCCTTTAACGGTAGCATCGTTGGCAATGATAACGGTCTCCTTACCATGTATGATCCCGATGCCCGTGACGATTCCAGCCGATGGGAACTCATTGTTATATTGATCATAAGCTGCCAGGGCAGAAAGCTCCAGAAACGGAGTATTTGCGTCCAGTAACAGGTTGATCCTGTCGCGAACCAATAATTTACCTCGTGATATATGTTTATCCCTGGAAATTTCTGGTCCGCCGGCAGATACATCTGCTAACACAGAACGATAGTCGCTGAGAAGTGCATCGTGAAATCGTTTTCTTTTCTCAAAACCAGTTCCGTTTGTTTCTATTTTAGTTTTCAGAGGATTCAATAAAATTATTATTTAGATATTCCAATAACACCTTCATTCAACTTTTGTTTAAAAGATATGATTAAAAGTTTAAACAAAGTCAAACAAAGTTAATAAATGTTCAGTTGAAATCGGGCATCTGGGAAATCTATAAATTTTATGTAGCAACGATTACTTGTCCCTGAATTCTTTGTTGGGGTCAATCTGGAGATACCTGGAGAGGAATTTTACGCCAATGTAAAAAGGTATAGTGTCAATAAATGCAGAGACCATTTTGAAGGTATAATTCGACATGATTAGAATAAAGAGTCCATGGGAAACAGTTTCACCAGGATGAATATGTATGGCGTCTGAAAATGAATAGGTTATCAGAATTACGGCAACAGAGTCAACCATCTGACTGGTAAGGGTTGATCCGTTGTTTCTAAGCCAGAGGGCTTTTCCCTTTGTGAGTTTTTTCAACAGGTGGAATATCTGAACATCCACAAACTGGGCAGTCAGGTAGGCAATCATTGATGCGATAGTTGCCATTTTGGTCAGGCTTCTGATATGAAAAAAACTGTAGTTTGGGTGAGAAACATCGGGTAGTCCGTTGGCGCCAAGTTCAGGATGGGGAGGCAGTGCCCCTCCGATCCAGAGAATGAACAAAACCCACAGATTCAGCAAAAGGCCAACCCATACCACTGTATTTGCACGGCGTCTTCCATATAATTCACTGATAAAGTCTGTACATAAAAAGGTGATTGGATAGGGAAGGACTCCAACAAAAACAATAAAAGGAATGTTCAGGTTGCCTATAGAAAATGAAAGATCAATCTGCCTTGAAAGGCCCAAAATATTGAGTACAGCAAGCGTTCCAAGGAAAACCCCTGAAAGTATGATGAATACCAGTTCACGCCTCCGGGCGATTTTATTATCTACGCCATCTGTTGGTCCAAACATCAGTTCAGGTTAAGTGAATGGTTTTTAAAATTATTAAATTATTTTACAAATGAAACAGTGAAGCACTTTAATTAGTAGATTTTTCGATGATAATAAATTGTTAAAACGGTGAATTGATATTACATTTATTGATGGTTTGTCAAGGTTCTCAGGCCATTGATCTATATTTTAAAGAAACAGTCGATTGCATGAAGTCCTTAGAACCGATAATTTCGTATTTTGTTGCGTTTATTAAGCTAATTTTCAGATAATGCCGCTGAGCATCTCGAAAGCGTTGAATATCGAAAAGAATGAGCGAAGCGTGGTTTACCTGCTGCTGCTTCAATCTGTATTTCTGGGTATTTTTGCCGGTGCACTGGACGTTGGGGCAAACGCACTGTTTCTTGATGCATATAGTGCAGACCTCATGCCCAGGGCGTTCATGATTTCAGGAGCCGTGGGTATCCTGTTTACATCTGCTTATACATTCTTTCAGAAGAGAATGCAATTCAGACTATTTACCATCGTTAACCTGTTATTTGTAATTATACTTACCGGTGCACTCAGACTGGGGTACAGCTATACAGAAGATCCAAGACTCACGTTTGCTTTGCTTGTTTTCATGGGACCTGTTGTAATTATCAGTATGCTGGGGTTTTGGGGTACGGCAGGCAGATATTTTACACTTAGAGACGGGAAGCGGTTGTTTGGAATTATCGATACAGGTTCAGTAGTGGGAATGATACTTGCATTTTATGCAGTACCTGTATTGGTACAATTCAATTTCATGGTGCATGATACACTCTTGATTGGGCTGGTAAGTCTTTTAGCGGCGATGGTATTCCAGGTAATTGTATTACGTAAGCATCAGCTGATAACCCAGGCAGGTTCAACAAGAAAAAGAATCAAAAAGTCTGGTTTCCTTGATATTTTCCGCAAGCGTTATACCTCCATGATGGCTCTGTTCGTGGTACTAAGTGTGATCACAGCATTTTTTATTCATTACTCATTTATGTGGGCAACGGAAGCGAATTACAGCGACAGCAGGGAACTTACTGGTTTTCTGGGTGCTTTTTTTGGTACGATGATGATCTTTACGGTTATTATTAAAAGCACACTGTACGGATGGCTGATGAAAAATTATGGATTAAGGGTCACCCTGTTGATCTCCCCTGCGTTGCTGCTTATTTTAACTATCATTGCTTCTGTAGTAGGAGGGCTCTTTGGATATTCAGCCGAGTCTGCAAGTTTTACCTTTTTCTTTCTGGTAATTGCCCTTTCAAAACTCTTTAACAGATCCTTAAAGGATGCCATTGAAAGTCCGTCCATGAAGATCCTCTACCAGTCACTTGATTCGGACGAAAGATTTGATGTACAGGCACGGATTGACGGTGTGGTGAATGAACTTACTGCATTTATGGCAGGATTGGTCATGGCGGGCTTACTTCTGTTAAGTTTCATTAATGTTATTCATTTTTCATATATTCTTATTTTTCTGTTGGTTATTTGGGTCATCCTTGGTTATTCGCTGTACAGATCATACAGAAAAACCCTGAATGAAACGCTGGCCTCCGCCAAAACATCTACCAGCAGTAGTCCAGTAATTGATATTTCAGCGCAGGAAAAAGTATCCACCACACCAATGTACGGTGAAACGATCCGGCTGGATCCCTATTTTTATCACGCTTCGACGCCGGAAAAACTGGATAAATACCTGGGTGCTTCGGATCCGTTGAGACAGTATTTTACCTGGCAGTTGATTTCAGGAACCTTATATAGCTGTGATCCAGATTATGTGGATGAGGTGCTGAAAGCAACTAAAGAACCTGTATTGCAAAAGGTTATCCGTGAATACACTGAACGTTTGCGGTTACCAGGAAAAAATATAGAGAAAGCGTTTCGCTCTGCGGATAAAAATGAGATTATAGCGGCTTTATTACAGACCATCAGGGATCATGATGTAAGTCAGGTGCCCCATATCATTACCTTGTTGAGGGACAGGGACCTGCAGCTCAGGGCTACTGCTATTGAAGCGGCAGGAAAATTAAAAGTGAAAGAGCTGGGAAGCTACCTTGTGGACTACCTGGGTCACCCGGACCTTTATTCGGTAACGTGGTCGGCGTTGGTTAATATGGGAGAGATAATTCTGGAAAACCTTGAAAATGCATTTCATAAAACCGGAACAGAGACTTTTGTTCGATTAAGGATCGTACGGGCAATGGTTGCCATAGGGGGGGACAAGGCAAATGAATATCTTTTCCAGAAGATCAGTTATCACCAGCGGGATATCAGGGAGGCAGCAATCAGGGGGCTATATCTGAATAAGTTTACACCCGATGCGCGTAGAATTCCGGTTCTTCAGGCAGCCATCTATGAAGCTGTACTGGCAGGTGCCGGCAATATTGCCACTGAAGCTGTCTTACGGGAGAATGATCCTGGGATCGGAATTCTTGATACGATCAGGGAGGAGAAGCGAAATACGGATAACCTCCTATTTAATTTGCTTGGAATAACCTATGAAAAGAGTGCGATCGAACACGTACAGCGAAGTATAGAAGATTCCGAAAACGAAGATACCGGCTTTGCTCTTGAGTTGCTTAACCTGATTGTTGATGAACAGGTATATGCCTACCTGGAACCTTATTTTGATATTTTGTCTGCTGGAGAGAAGATCCGGCGTTTACAGAGTGAAATGCCCGTGGAAATACTTCCCTATTATACTTTGTTGATCGATCTGTTAAACAGGGACAGCCTTTATACAGGAAATTATCTGCGTGTGTGTGCTATCGATGCCATAAGGTTGTCGAAAGGTGTGGATGCCGGAAAGTATCTGGCCGCACAGGTATTCCATCCGGATCCGGTTATCAGGAAAACGGCGTCCCTGGTACTGGCAGATAAAGATGCTGCTTTGTATGAGAATGTATCCGAACGGCTGGACATGTATTCAAGGGAAATTGATCATGACATATCAATCACGGGCCTCTTCCATGGACCGGAAATTATCAAGGTTGTTGAAGATCTGAAACAATGGAATTTTTTTCGGACTCTTGATCGCGAAGTAATATTCCGGTTGGCAAGTCATCTGGTTAGTTCCGACGCAGTAAGTCTGAACAATCCGGATCGGGTCTCCATGATAAAGGCAGGTGAAGATCGGGAATCTATTTTTTCTGACGGGATCGTGATTAATCTGACAGACTACCCGTCTGTATTGGAGCATATGGCACTCCTTACTTCAGAGTCCGGCTTCAGGTTATACCAGGCTGACAGAACCGTATTCAGAGAATTATTGTTTGATATGCCGGGCCTCTTGTATGCCTGCAATAGTATATTTGGTAGCACCAACACGGCTGAATTGTTAAACCCAAAAGTTTATTGATAACACATTGAGAAAGCGAACTACTATATTTAACCAACTGATACTGAATATTGTCATTCCTGCGATTATTGCGCTGCTGGCGTTGGGTATGATCAATGTACAACAGACATGGAGCATCCTTGAGCAGTCGGCCGACGAGAAAAGCAGAATCATCAGTGAAGAGATCCGGCAAATTCATGAAATGCAGGATATGGCCATGCAGATCCTTGAAAAACAACTTGAACCGGAGCTTTTGCATTTTAGCGATCTTTTGGTAAATGAAGTATTTGCTGACACAAAGAATATTGAATTGGCCGATCTGAATGTTGTACGTGAACGTTTGGGAATGGACAAGGAAAACCAGGATATTTATGTGATAAACAGGAATGGCATTGTAGTGAACACTACCTTTGAAGCTGACCTGGGTCTGAACCTGTTTCATTTTGGCCGGGAGCACAGGGAGTTGCTTGAAAAGGTTTGGGAAGAGGGTATATTTCACAGTGAAAAGTTTACGGTGGAAAACTCCACCAAAAGACTACGAAAGTTTACATATATCCCCACACTCGACGGAAATTATCTTGTTGAACTGGGGATCTATTCTGAACAGGCCGATGGTATCATAGATTTTGTTAAAACACGTATGAATACAATGTCGGATGTACAGCGAAATCTGATTTCCGTTGATCTGTTTATTGGTAAGGAAAACCCGATCTGTTTAAATGGAGAGGCGATCATTAAGGAAGAATTTTCCGGAGCTTACAGAGAGGTGATGAACAACAAAAAGCGTATTACCCTGGATGAGAGAAAAGGAGATCCACCGGTCAGAAGAGAATTTATATTTATGGACCGTCAGAATACCAGTTTATATAAGGAATCAGTCATCCGCATTATTTCCGATACCAGTGAAGAACAGGCTGTTTTGAAGAAGGAGTTGTTAAAGTTTCTGCTGGTCTTTTCCATCACAATACTAATTGTAATGACCCTGCTCTACAGGAAAACCAAGGTTATTACAGATCCGATCAAGAAGCTGGTTGAGAATGTAAACCGGATAACTGCCGGGCATCTCAATGAACGTGCAGAAGTTATGGGGAACAATGAAATCACATCTTTGTCGGAACAATTCAATAATATGATTGCTGAATTGGAAAGTTATTATAACGAACTGGAACAGAAGGTAAAGGACCGTACCGCTGAAGTGGTGGCTCAGAAGGAGGAGATAGAGGCCCAGCGTGACACCTTGCAGGAACAACGGAATATGCTTGCTGAGATTAATAATTCATTGCAGAAGGCTTATACGGAAATTGAAGACAGTATTCATTATGCGAGCAGGATCCAAAATGCCATTTTACCGCCGGATGATTATCTGAAAAAGATTATTCCCAATTCTTTTTTCTTTTATAAACCACGCGATATTGTGAGTGGCGATTTTTACTGGGTGGCATCCAAGGATAATAAAGTGATCGTTTCGGCTGTGGATTGCACAGGGCATGGAGTGCCGGGAGCCTTTATGTCAATCGTAGGTAGTAATCAGCTGAATTATGCACTGAATATTGAACATGCTACCAGGCCATCTGAGATTATGAGAATACTGAACGAAGGGGTAACGGCTACGTTGAGACAAACAAAAAATGAGTCGATCCAGGATGGAATGGATATGGCGATGGTTACCATCGACAAGGAGAAAAGAATCCTTCAATACTCGGGTGCATTCAATCCGCTGATTAAAATAAGGAGCGGGGAGGTTGAAAAGATTAAGGCTGACCGGATTCCAATCGGGGGGCATATTATTGAAGCAGAGAAGAATTTTACAAATAACGAATTTACCTACCAGGATGGTGATTTGATCTATATGTTTACAGACGGTTATCCGGATCAGTTCGGTGGACCAAAAGGAGGCAAGTATATGACAGGGAAGTTTATTAAATTGCTCCATACCATATCGGATCATCCATTGGAGGAGCAATATGGATTACTGGAGAAAGAACTTCAATCGTGGATGGGAGATGAAGCACAGGTGGATGATATCCTGGTGATTGGTATACAACTTTAGATAGGAACAAAAAGCGTATCATATGAGCAGCACACCCAGTAAGCAGGGTAAATTGTTTAATCCATTTCCAGGACTTCGTCCTTTTACACAGGATGAATCACACCTGTTCTTCGGAAGGGAAGGACAGAGCAAGTCCGTATTGAATTCACTGGAGGCCAATAATTTTGTCGCTGTAATTGGTGCTTCGGGTAGTGGAAAGTCATCCCTGATATACTGTGGGGTCATCCCTGCTTTAAAGGACGAATCCGGAAAAAAATGGACGACGGTTTCTACCAGACCAGGAACCAATCCCATCAAAAACCTTGTGTCATCTGTTTCAGAAGTTTTCGGTGAGAAGGTAAAAGAGAAAGATGAGGAGAGGCTACTTTCGGGGGAATTATCCCTTCAGGAATGGGTTAACGGGATCATTCCAAAGGGGCAACAATTGCTTTTGATCATTGATCAGTTTGAAGAGCTTTTCAGGTACCGGAAGATTAAATCATCTGATACTGTAATGGCAGAGGTGAGTCTTTTTGTTGAGCAGATTTATGCAGTATGTTCAGAAGGGAATGGTAACATCAGTGTTGTACTGACGATGCGTTCTGATTTTATAGGTGAATGTTCGGTATTTCAGGATCTGACAGAATTGATAAACCGGAGTAATTACCTGATTCCCCAGATGACCCGGAATGATTTCAGGAAGGCGATCGAGGGACCTGTAAATGTTGGGGGTGCCACGATCGATCCGGAATTGGTAGAACAGCTTCTGGATGAAGTGGGTAATAATACGGATCAGTTACCTGTTCTTCAGCATTCTCTCATGCGGACCTGGGATTACTGGGCACTACAAAACATTCCAGATAAACCGATTTCAACAGGTGATTATGAGGCAATCGGACGGATGGAAAAGGCACTGTCAGACCACGCCAATGAGGCGTATGAGGAACTTGATGAAAATCAGCGTAAAATTTGCGAGAACCTGTTTAAAACGATCACGGAGAAGGGTGGTGACAACAGGGGGGTTCGTCGTCCTTCAAGTATTGAAAGGGTGGCTGAAATATCAAGATGTACCCCAGCAGAAATCATTCAGATAGCCGAGGTGTTCAGAACCGGAGGAAGGACTTTTCTGACACCCTACCAGCCGGTTAAGCTGGCAGATGATACGGTTACGGACATCTCCCATGAATCACTGATGCGTATATGGGACAGGTTAAGGTTATGGGTCGATGAGGAGGATTCATCTGTACAAATGTACAAGCGTCTTTCCGAAGCTTCGGCACTTTACCAGTCAGGTATTACGGGCCTCTGGCGGCCACCGGATCTGCAACTGGCATTAAACTGGCGGGAAAAGCAGCAACCGACGACAAAATGGGCATTACAATATAATCCTGCATTCGAAAGGGCGATGGTGTTTTTGGATACAAGCGCGGCTGAATTTAAGAAAGAGGAGGAGAATAAGATCAGGCTGCAGAAACGCCGGTTGAGAGTAACCAGGATGTTTTCACTGGTATTGGGAGGAATCGCAGTGATCGCCATGGGATTGTTTTTGTGGACAAGAGACCTTCAGAGCCAGGCAGAAGCACGGAGAATTGAAGCTGAGGAACAGCGGGAACTTGCAGTTGCAAATGAAGAAAGAGCCAGGCTCCAGGAGGCAGAGGCTATTACCGCAAGGAATGCTGCAGATGAAGAGCGACAAAAAGCAGTTGAGGCATCCATTACAGCTGAAAATGAAAGAAGAGAAGCTGACAAACAAAGAACGATTGCAGAAACCAGGCAACAACAGGCCGACAGAAGCGCGCTTGAGGCAATGGTGGCGCAAAAGCTTGCACAGGAGAATGAAAAGGAGGCAGATGATCAAAGAAAAAGAGCCGTCGCAGCAAGCGAAGAAGCACAGAACAGGAGAATGCTTTCCATCGCTAAATCCATGTCTGTAAAATCACTCCAGGTGGATAAGACGGATGATCCGGACTTGAAGGCCCTACTTGCATACCAGGCATACAGGTACAACCTGGAATATGGAGGTCAGATGCATGAAGCTGATATCTATTCCGGTTTATATGACGCCCGAAAAGCGATACTGGGTGATTCATATAATGTTTATGAAGGGCATGCACAATCAGTGAAATCGATCGTATTCGTTCCAGGCACAACCAGACTTATCAGCGGGGGAACCGATGGTAGGATTTTGTCTCGTCAAATAGAAGATGCACTGGACAATTACGAGGTTTTTAGTGAAAAAGATATATTGCTTGAAGCTTTGGACATTAGTTCGGATGGTAAATACCTTGCTACAGCTACCAACAGTGAAGGGATATATGTTTATAACCTATCCGGAGGAAATAATAACCCGTTGATATTTAATGGCCATGAGGGGAGAATCAGGGATGTTGAATTTTCTAATAACCCGGATGAACTGTTCAGTATCGGACTGGACAAACAGATATTGAAATGGACTATTGCAGGCAAAACTTCACAGCAAGTAGCAAATTCAATTTCACGATATAACGATATTGCCCTCTCACCGGATGGAAGGCTACTCGCGGCCAGTAACAGGTCAGGAAATATTATCATTATAAACATGGAGGATACTGGGCATCAGGACACCATACACGGTCCGGCACTAAATCCTGTCATCTCCCTGGATTTCAGCCGAGACGGACAATACCTGGCTGCTGGTGATCAGCGAGGTAATGTGCGAATCTTTGATACGGGTACTTTTATGCAATTGTACAGTCTGCGGGGTAGTTCTGCCCGTATAGTATCTGTTAAATTCAGTCCGAACAATAACTTTCTTGCCTCAAGCAGTTATGACGGCAAGGTTTTGTTGTGGGACATGAAGAATCTCAATAACTCACCTATTGTGATGGAAGACAACCGTGGATTTGTTTTTACAGTTGAATTCAGTCCTGATGAAAACTACCTGCTGAGTGGCAGCAATAACCTGAAATCCAGACCTGTGAATGCCAGTATACTGACAGAAAATATTTGTAATATGGTCAGCAGGAATTTCACATCAGAGGAGTGGGAGATTTATGTGGGTAAGGATATCAAATTTGTTGAGACTTGTCCGCAAATAGTAACTGAAAACCAGCTTAAATGAGGAAAATTATACTCTGTATTGTCCTGATAAAATATGGTATATTTATTTCAGCACAGGAGCAGTGTGCCTTTATACTTGAAGAGGCACAGGAAATGTTTGGTATCGGTCTGATCGAAGCAATTCCTGATAAGCTTGCGCCTTGTCTTGAATCCGGTTTTACCAAAGATGAGAAGCTCCAGGCCCACAAGCTGATCATTCTCGCATACTTGTTTGATGATAATTATGAAATGGCAGATAACGCCATGCTGGCTTTCCTGTCTGAATTTCCTTCCTACGAACCGGTAGCTACTGATCCCAGGGTATTTATTGCCCTTATGGAGACCTATGACACTAAACCTGTATTGATGATGGGTGGAAGTATTGGCCTGAACTTTACGGTGCCACTGGTTACAGGCAGGGTAGGAACATACAATTTTCAATCGTACCATGGAAAATATGTGCCGGGAGGTGCAGGTTATCATGGATCGTTCAGGGTGGACAAAGTGATCAGACCGGGCATGGTCCTTTCCGGGGAACTCATGTTTGCGAACAACCGTTTTGACTTTTACCTTGATGGAACATCGGAAATAACAGAATTTTCCGGTGAGATTACCGATTTTTCACAAATCGAATATTATGAAACCCAGAACAGTATTTCCCTGCCCATAAGTATCAGATATCAATTCAGGGAAGGTCCATTGTTCACTTTTACTACAATCGGGATATGTCCGGGACTACTTTTATCAGCTACAGGTGAGGGCAAAAGGGATTATATAAATACAAATTTTACCAGGTATAATCCAATTGAAGTATCCAACGTTAATATCCTCGACAAAAGAAGGATGTTTACAATGAGGGCATTTGCGGGGTTTGGCGTTAAGTACAATATAGGCCCGGGTGAGTTTTTTCTGGATGCCCGCTACTATGTGGATTTATTGAGTCAGGTGAAGCCAGGTGTTAGCCGGTATGTGAATGATATTGCCATGCAGTTATTCTACGTAAATGATAATCTTCTGCTTACCAATCTGGCCATTTCAGCCGGGTATGTGTTCCCAATTTATCGTCCTAAAAAGAAAATTGAATAGAATGAGACCCAGAATTTTATATGTGATCCTGTTGATTTTCCCGCTGGTGTTTCATGCCTGCAAGGATGAACTTACCGATCTTCAGAAAGACTCCTTCATGAAGTTTTATGGAAGTTACCTGAATGACGCAGGCAGGGATGTAAAGGCACTTCCTTCCGGAGGTTATGCGATTACCGGGAATATTGTACCAGATTCAATTGTTAAAATGGCACTGATCATTACAGATGAAGCAGGTAACCAGGTGGAAGGGTCTCCCTGGTTTTATGGTGGTAAATATCAGACCGGCGGTACAACATTACTGTTGTTGGAAGACGGCTATCTTCTGGGGGGAACCCTGGTTGATACGGCCAGTGACGGGGAATTGTATACAGATATGTTTCTGGTTAAAACCGATGCCGCTGGAAATGAAGTCTGGAGCCAACGGTATGGTAATGAAGAAAGTGATCTGTTGAATCATGTGATCCATCGAAAAACCGGGGGCTTTGTTTTGGCCGGAAAAAAAACCACCAATGAAAACGAGGACCTTTGGATCGTGATGGTGGATGAAAACGGGAATAAACTTTATGATTTCACAGGAAAGGATGTTGATGACGATGATGAGGCGAATTTCCTGATCAGTACCGGTAATGGTTATTTGTGTGCCTGTACCTATGATGATGGGTCGATGGAAGGTACCGATATATATATATTGAGCCTGAATGAGAATTGCAGCCCGGAAGGGTCCACTGTACTGGGAACTGAAGATGATGATATTGCAAGGACAATTATCAGGTATCAGGATGGATTTGCTGTGATGGGTTATACGGAAAATACGCTTACCGGGCAGAATGATATTTCCGTCTATACCTTTTCTGTGGAGAATCATAATTTTAAAAACGTACAGAAGATGGCAACGCTGTCTGAGCTATTGGCGGACCTGACCGGAGAAGATTGTGTTGTAAATTCCAAAGGAGATATTGCCATCATAGGATCGCGTGAAGCAAATGATAACCGGGATATGTATCTTGTAATTATTGATAGTTCCGGAAGTATTGTAGGTGAACCAGCTCTATTTGGGGGGTCGGGTAACCAGACCGGGCAGGCCATTGATAAAACTGCCGACGGAGGCTTAATTTTGACTGGTTCGAATGCGTTTGGTGGTAACACCGTGATCACCCTGGTAAAGACAGATGCCGGTGGAGCTCTATAACAAACTGAAAATCAACTATTCATGAAAACCAGGATTGTCTTAATATTTTTATTACTCATTGCTTCTGTTGGCTCATTGGTAACAGGGCAATCTGCGAATCTGACAAATCCGTTCATTGACGAAACGGATGCGCGATCCAATACCAATGTTATCATTCTGCAACTTACCGGGGATACGCTCCTTGCAGATATTGCCTCGGACGACATTGCAGCAGCAATTTTTCTTGGAGGTATGTCGGGAGGGAGTGCTGCATGGGACAGCCTGGTTGGTTCACTGAATGCAGGAAATATAACACTACTGAACAATAACCTGACAGCACATATCAGTGTCCCTTCCAGCACTTCTTATTACATCGTTTCAGATGATACAATTACATTCACTATTCCTTCTGCTTCTCTTAAATCAGGTGGAGATTCAATTGTTGCCACTCCGGAGATCGTTATTGCGAATGAACTTTCTGCAATTTCCGGGGATGGCGGCGATTTAGCTGTAACAGCAACCGAATCGGATATCAGGAGCAGAGACAATTCATATAGCCTGGAACTCGACAATAACCTGTGGAACAGTGATATTACGGGTTCTGCAGACCTTCTGGATACCATTAAGGGAATGTTCAGTGGAGGTACAGTTTTTCCATCTTTGGTGGATGCTTTAACCCTGGCTGATCTGGAAATCAGCGTAGATGGAAAAATTCTTGGAATTTATTTTCGGCAGAATTTACAATATTTCATAGAAACAGATGAAGTGATCTCCGTGGAGGTTTCAAATTCACTGTTGTCATTCGAAGAATTCTTTACAGACTCTGTTCAGGAATTTACAATTACCAACGAAATTCCTTACATTTCAATTACGGCCAAAAGCCTTACTGAAGCTGAAATCAGATCCGGGTCAACAGACTTTGATATTACCCTGAACGGGGACCAATGGAGTGGCTCGTTGGGAAGTAATTTCGCTGAAGATATTGTTTCCGGAGGCAACTGGGATACCCAGATCACTCCGTTTCTGACATTTAACAGGATCAGCGACACGGTTGTAACCGTTACAATACCTGAGACTTCCGGTTTTGATATAATTAACGAAGAAACTGTACAGGTAACTGTGTCCGCAACAGCTCTTCAGCATACCTCAGCAGGTAGTTTTACTGCCTCTGAGGAGATGACAATTACCCCAGAGCCGGTAATCATAATTGGTTCAGCGACCTTTAACGGAGTTAACGAAGGTGATATCAGGGTAAATAGTTATACAATTACACTGACACTTTATGAGGACACCTGGCATGGCGATATTGGTGGTGATAATTCAAGGAACAGGGATCTGATCAATAGTCTCACCTTTACACCAACAGAGTCGGTTGCAGCGGGAGTGATGAAGGCAGAAATTCTGCAAGGGGGTAACGACGGCGCCGACAATACTACAGTATCTGGAAATGTTGTGACCATTACGGTACCCGAGGTTGCAGCTTTTAATATTCAAGAAGATGTACAGGTAAGTTTTGCGGTACCATCATCTGCACTTGTCAATTCATCAACTACTGTAAATACAGGTGATTTTGCTTTCATCAGTCACATTGTACCCACCATGGAAATTTCATCAGATCCTGATCCATTATACGAATCGGATCTGAATAAATCAATTATAGGAGTGAAACTTTTCGAGGAAGAGTGGTTTGACAATAATCTGGATAAATCAAATTTCAACCTGATTGTAACCCCATCAGCTGCCGGAATTTCTATCAAAAAAATTAGCAGGTTTGGTTCTGATTCATGCGAAATTGAATTGCAGTATGATGGTATTATGAGTACGAACCACACGATCGATCTGAGCATTAATGCTGTTGAGCTGAAGGGTTCAGATCCAATCACAGGGGCCATATCGGGGATACCCGTTATTGCACTAATTGAACCGGTTATCCTCGATGTGGTAATTCCAGATGTACCCATGGGAATAGGAGATATTGTCACAGCGCAAATTACGGTTGATGATGACAATGATTTCGTATTTGATTCCATTGTGGGGACCATAGCCGGAAGGGTGATGATAGAAGGGTCCCTGGTTCGGATTTCAGAGACGCTGTACACTGCTGATTTTGAGATAATAGAAGACTCTGAGCCGCAATATGCCGGGGGAGATGATATTGTTGTTGATAGTTTGCAGATGTTTAACGATACAGTGCCTGGAAATTATTATTCAGGTGTAATATCACAGAGCAACGACCTGATCGATTCAAAACGACCTGTAATTGGGTTGGTAAGTTTCAATAACGGAAAATACAGAATTGGACAGTCATTGGTTGCAACCATACAATCGGCCGAATCGAATCTTACTTTTGATGAAAATCTGACCTCAATCAATACAATTCCACTTACCGATCCCGGAGTGGTAGCGTATAATGCAGGAAGTGGGATTTACCAGTTAACCTATACCGTAGCAGAGGGAGATCCGGATGTTGTATCACCAGCAGCTGTACCGGTGAATATAGTGTTACGGGATGGAGTATTGAACAGCAGTCTTGTTGCAACATCCTATTCGGGTGCTGATCCGGAAATTGACGCCAACAGTCCGGTGATAACAACTGTGGATGAGACAAGCACAGGTACGCAGGTACCGGGGAATAGCATTGTACATACCATTACTGCAACAGAAAACGGTTTGTTATTGGGGAGCGGTACCACCGTGAATAATGTGGGGGTTGGATCGGGCCGGATATCTTTAGCTGTTGCTGGTGAGAACACCTATCAACTGGTCTACGAAGTTAGTGCCGATGATAGCAAGGTAAGTTCTGGTAATCTCATGGTAACACTATCTCTGGCCGATTCTGCTGGTAATGAGACTGTTTTTGGTGGAACTATTACAAACAAGGATCTTTCAATCGTTACTTCATCGCCGACTGCTGATATGTATGGAGGAGGAACGATTTGTGCAGAAGATTCAGCTGAAATTTTAATAGCTATTTCAGGAGGAACACCTCCTTATCATGTTACGTTGTATGAAGATGGGGCATTATTCAATAGCTATGTTGATGTGGGAACGCAGTTGACTGTGAAAGTTGCTCCGCTGGATGACACCCGCTATGTCATACATAGAATCAGTGATGCAATGAACGTCATTACATTTGGTGCTGATTCTGTTGATATTCAGGTGAACCCTCTTCCAACTGCTGCGTTTTCTCCAACTATCAGAACTATATTCTCTGTGGATGGTGGTGGAGCTTACCAACTTCCGGCAACGCCCATAGGCGGAGTTTTCAGTGGTCCCGGAGTGGTCCCGGCGGAAGGACGTTTTTATCCGGGTATTGCAGGTGTATCGGATTCACTTGGACATGAAATTGTATATACCTATAAGGAAAGCACGACTGGATGTATTGGCACTGACACCGTTATTTTCACAGTTTTGAATACCAGTGGAGAATTAACCATCGACTTCCCGGATGTCAGCAGGGAAGGGATTATCTGTTATGACGATGGTATGTTCAGAATTACTGGTAACAATGTGGCTGATCCGCCGGTCATAGGCAGTTTTAATTTATACAGGGTAGACAGGGCCGGTGATGTGGCTGTACCGGAAGCCATTATAGATGAGGATCCTGATGATAACATGGCCTTTATTGATCCATCAAAACTGGTAAATGAGTCGGTCGGCTACAGGGTCGAATATGAATTTCTGTGGGAAGGCTCGGTTGTGGTTATTGAGAGACCCCTGATATTTGATTATGTCAATGAGATTGTTTTCAGTAAAACGATCCCCGTTACTGTATGTAAAGATGAATCAGCGGTTGCACTGGAGGCATCACCTAATATAGATGGCACCTTCAACTTTTCTGGTCCGGGAATTCTGGGTAATGAAGTGGTTGGATTCACCTTTGAACCGGATTCCGGTGATATTGGATTAAATACATTCATCTATCAATACACATCTGATATGGGGTGCACCAGGTCGGCCGGGTTGGAAATAACTAATTTTGATGTACCCGTTGTCGTATTCACACCGCAGGATGTGTGCATACCCCCGGTTGATGCACAAACAGGTGAGGGAGGAGGTCCGATTACCTTTACCAATGAAACTACCCAGGCCGGACTTGTGTCCAGGTGGATGTGGGAATTCGGTGATATCAATAGCGGATCAGGCAATTTCGATACCATCCCCGGTAACGGATCCGCAATTGATGTTGTTCATGATTATACCGCACCCGGAAACAGGAGTGTTTTGCTGAAAATCGAAACATACGAAGGTTGCGACGCATCACTAAGCAGATTAATTGAATTTACCGACAAGCCCGATGCCGACTTTAAGGCAGTAAGTGATTGCTGGATTCCCGGAGAGCCAATAGAATTCAGGAATTATTCTGTATCTCAAAAAAAGTGGGAGACCTTCACCTGGACCATCAGAAACGATTTGATGACATGGGATACGACCGTTATAACAACGGTAGTGGATTCCTTAGCCAGGATATACTTTAATAACAGCGATGACACATATGAGATTGCATTGGAGGTGAAAAATATTGCGGGAGAAAATCTGAACTGTTATGACACCAAAGTCGACAAAGACTTTATTTTAAAACCTACCCACCGGTTTATCGAGAATGAAGGAGCGAGATTTATGACCTTCGATGATAGCGGGGAGAAATGGACCACAGATTCTACAACCAATTTTTCAAGCTGGGAGTGGGGTCTGCCCAATTTCGAAGGCTTTGTTGCCCCACCCAATGACAATGCATGGTTTACTTTGAGGGACAAGGGTGCTAGTGGTGAGCGTTCATGGATTCAGAGTGAATGTTTTGATTTCAGAAACCTGGAAAAACCCATGATCAGAATGGATGTAATGCGGAGTTTTGACAGGAACAGGGGAGGAGCCGTATTGCAATATTCCCTGAATAACGGAACAAACTGGCAGACCCTGGGAAATATCGGGGAGGGCATCAACTGGTACAATTCGTTTGAGATAATCAACAGACCCGGGGGAGGCAGAAGTGGCTCGGGTAGTTCCATAGGTTGGTCCGGAGAAAATATATTCAATCCTGATACTTCCTGGATTACAGTAGCTCATGATTTGGATGACCTGCTGGATGAGCGCCTGGTAATTTTTGGAATATTTTATGCTACTGATGGAGCCTCTGCATTAGATCCACCACCCCAGGGTTTTGCAGTGGACAATATTTATATTGGAGAAAGGACGAAAAGAGGAATTGTGGAGCATTTTACAAACGCCTACGACCAGGCATCCTTTGACGCCGATCAGAAAATCAATAACTTCGTTACAGCAAATAATCTGGATGTGACCAGTGTGCAGTACCATATGCATTATCCCGGTGATATATCTGATCCAATGAATGAAAATAATCCTGCACCTGCATCGGCACGCTCATTTTACTATGGAGTGAATCAGGTGCCCTATGCCTTGTTGGACGGAGGAATCAATGCTGAATATAAGTATAATTTTGTACCTGCCGGACCGACGATCACACAGTTAAAAAGGCTTACCCTGGAAAAACCACTTTTCCAGCTTGACCTGAAGTTTCAACTACACAGTAATCATTTGTCGACCACCATTACTACAGCAGCACTTGCAGATATTGAGCACAGCGATATTGTGTTGAACACTGCAGTTGTTGAGAAATCGGTTTTTGCTTCCGGTGTGAATGGTGATACGGAGTATCGAAATGTGGTACTTGATATGCTTCCTTCATCTGGCGGACATATGTTTTCAAGATCATGGACAACAGGTGATACACAGGAAGAACAGTTTACCTGGACCTACAAGCATGTTGGCGACTATGATGAGTTGATGCTGGTAGCCTTCCTGCAGGATCGGGAGACTGACAAAATTCTACAGGTAGTAACTGGTGAAGAATCGGTTTACCCGATGAATATTGTTCATAACAAGGCCAGTGAATTACGCCTTTATCCCAATCCGGCACGATCGGTATTGTTCATCGAAAATGCAAATGCTGCGGAATCTGCTGGTTCAGTTGTGATCAGCGATATGACGGGCAGGATTGTAACATTGAAAGAGATTGCCGCCGGCGAACAGAAAATAGAGATCAATACCATGGAACTTTCAGAAGGTACATATATTGTCAACTGGAAAGTAAATGGAATAGTTCTGGGAAGAAGCAGTTTTATAAAACTAAGGTAACGGGATCATGCTTGCTGGTTGATCATCTCACCCAGTTTCCTGCCGAAAGCTAATATTTCTTCAGCCTTTTCTCCATCGGGATAGAACTTGGAGGAGAGGCTGTTTTTTACATCCAGTTTCAAATTTACCAGGTGATCTTCAATTAACTTTACCGCTTCACCACTCCAGCCATAGGAACCAAAGACAGCAGCAGGCTTACCCTTGTCGCGGATGGGATTGATCACTGAGAACAGTTTATAAACCGGCAATAAGGTATTCTGGTTGATGGTTGGTGATCCTACAACCAGCGCATCGGCGCGCACCATTTTTTCTTCAAGCTCTCCCAGGAGAATGTTTTCAATGTCAACCAGATCAATATCAAAGTTACCACTTAATTGTAGGCCTTCAGCAATTTTCACACCCATTTCACGGGTATAGCCATAGGCTGAAATATAAGCAATCAGTATCCTGTTCTGCTTCACCGTGTTCTCCAGATAGACATCGGCTAACTCCCTGGAACTGTCGATAATCTTTTTCCAGGTGGATCTGAGGATCGGGCCATGCCCCGGGCAAATACAGTTAATGTCCAGCCCTTCTATTTTATCAATGGCCTTGCGCATAAATTTGCTGTAAGGTTTCAATATTACATCAAAGTAATATGTAAAGGCTTCTGAATAATCACCCACCAGGTCATCGAACATTTTGGGGTCGGCATAATGGGCTCCGAAAGAATCACATGTAAAGAGCAATTTTTCCTCTTCAAGGTAAGCATAGATAGTATCGGGCCAGTGCAGGTTAGGTGCACCAATGATTTTTATGGTCATGTTCCCCAGATCCAGAATATCACCATCTTTCACTTTTTTCCACTTAAATGGTCGACCGACCATTTCTGTCAGGTAGTTGATGGCTTGTCCGCTTCCAATAACAGTCGCCTCCGGAGCCAGTTCCAAAATATATTTCAGGGAACCGGAATGGTCCGGTTCAGTATGTGTACAGAGAATATATTCAATTTGTGAAGGGTCTGTAATGGATTTAAGTTTCTCCAGATACGTTTCATAGAAACTCTCTTTTACCGTATCAATAAGCAACTTTTTTTCCGCATCAATAAAATAAGAATTGTAAGTCGTTCCGAATTTGGTCTCCATCACTATATCAAAAGTGATGATATCTTTATCCAGTACCCCTGCCCAGGTCACATGATCTGATACCTTAAGCGTTTTGTTGTCATTCATTTTCATCTCATATTTCCACCAAAGATAAAAAGGATTGGACAGCTTGTAGCTTAACGAAATAAAAAAAAGCTGCTCCGAATGAACGGAACAGCTTTAAAACTCACAATCTGACTGTAACGGATCTAACTAAACTTTTTTTGTCAGGAGTTATTTTTTTTCGTCACACGCTTTTTTGGCGGTTTTGTCGCATTCGCTTTTTTTAGCATCTGTGCACTCACTTTTCTTAGCATCTGTACACTCGCTAGATTTTTTCTCAGCTTTCTTAGGATCTTTATCTGCAAGTTCAATTGCTACTACAGCATCATTACTTTGTGCGAATGCTGTTGCACTCATTCCACCCATAAATGCTACGATCGCTAAAACTGCTATTAATTTCTTCATGATTCTTAATTTTAGTATGTGTGATTAATTGGGTGCAATATACGGTAAACAGAAACCAATACCTGTTAAATGGATGTTAAAAAAGGATGTTAAAGTATTTTAATTTCCCATACGGGCAATGACGGTAACACCCCCTTTGATTTTTTCATTCAGGTACACATTTACCGGGGAATCAGCGGGCAGATATACATCGAGTCTTGAGCCAAACCTGATGAATCCCATTTCCTCAGCCTGGTTCACATTTTGCGCCAGGTTGGCTCTGCAGATGATCCTTCGTGCCACATAGCCGGCTATCTGTCTGATGAGGATTTCCTGATTCTGGTTTTTTACCACGACTGTTGTTCGTTCGTTTAATTCCGAAGATTTTGGATGTCTGGCCACCAGGTATTTTCCCGGATGGTATTTGTAGTAACTGATTTCTCCTGAAACGGGGAACCAGTTAATGTGGACATCATAGATGCTCATGAATATGGAAACCAGGGTACGTTGATCCTTAAAATATTCTGATTCTGTTACCTGTTCAATGGCTACTACTTTTCCGTCGGCCGGGGCGAGTACGGCTTCGGGGTCCTGAACAAATTCTCTTTCAGGAACCCTGAAAAACCTGGTAACAAGTAACCACAAGGTGATGAGACCGATTGTAACAGGAATTAGTAGAAACCATACAAAAATGAATACAGCCAAAACCAGCATGATGATGATGAAAATGGTGGTAGTGGTGATAACTCCTTTTCCTTCTTTATGAATCCTGAGCTTCATGATTTCAGTATTAAGATCACGATATAGAACAGTGGTGCCGTGAACAAGAGGGAATCAAAGCGGTCCAGAATTCCACCATGACCAGGGATGATCTGTCCGGAATCCTTCACGCCTGCCTCCCGTTTCAATTTACTTTCAAAGAGATCCCCTGCTGTGGCTCCCAGCCCGACTACACAGCCGATCATAACCCATTGGAGGGCAGTAAACTCACTGGTAAGCCTGAAGATTATGTATCCCGCCAATGCAGTAAACATCATTCCGGAGACAAGTCCTTCGAGGGTTTTACCAGGTGAAACAGATGGAGCGATCTGCGTTTTTCCAAACAATGATCCAAAGATATAGGCTGCAGCGTCAAATACCCAGATCAGGGAGAGCAGAATAACAAGGAAAGCAGGATCATAATTACCGGGTTCCCTTATCCACCCCAGTGCCATGAAAAAGATCAGCGATCCTGTGAGCCAAAGTGTAATGAACAGGCCCGGTCCGGTTTCACGAATCGATGTATTGCTGATAAGCAGGTAATGGAGTGCCAGGATCAACAGGATACTTCCGGCGATGATGGCTATCATATGCAAACCAATAAAACCGGTAATGAACAGATATGCAGTTGATAGCGTAAGAAGTCCTGTTGTAAGTAACACCGTGAAAAGAAGTCTGTCATTCTGACGGAACATTCTTCTGAATTCGAACAGTGCCAGCGCAAAAATAATCAGGACGAGTGCCACCATTGAATATTCGGACCAAATGATAAGTCCCAGAACAATCAAAACGAAAATTATCCCGGACAAGGTTCTTACAAGCAGTTTATTCATTAGCCAGGTAATCTGCAATTAATTTTTTCGATCTGACCACATCATCCTGGGAGACGAGAAGTTCAATGTCTCCGAAACGTAATGCAGAGTCCATCTTATTCAGGATGAAGGCCTGAATTTCATTATTCATGAGATGCTGCTTGATCAATTCAGCTTCGAAAAGCTTATTGGTACTGTAAACAAGTATTTTCTCACTTGTCTTCCCCATCTTCTTTTTCGTTATTTACTGGTTTATTTGGATCTTCCACCACAGTCGAGGGAGCCTCTTTGATCTGTTTTTTCTTCTCCCGGGCTTTTTTTACCGATTTCTGTTTCTCCTGTTCCTCCTCAGTTTTCCAGGGTCTAATTCCAAAAATCTCTTCCAGGTCGTCACTGAAAATTACTTCAGATTCCAGCAGCCGTTCCGCGAGCATTGTCAGTTTATCTTTGCTTCCTTTAAGGATTTCAACAGCTCTTTTATATTGTTTGTCCACTAAGGATTTAACTTCATCGTCGATCAATTCCGCGGTTTTTTCGCTGTACGGTTTGTTGAAGGCATACTCGTTCTGGCCGGAAGAGTCAAAGTAACTTCTATTTCCTATCTTTTCACTCATTCCAAAATAGGATATCATTGCATAGGCCTGTTTGGTTACCTTCTCCAGGTCGTTGAGCGCACCAGTTGAAATTTTGTTAAATATCAGGTCTTCCGAGGCTCTTCCTCCCAAAGTTGCACACATCTCATCCAGCATCTGCTCTGTGGTGGTAATCTGGCGCTCTTCAGGCAGGTACCAGGCAGCACCGAGTGCACGTCCCCGTGGAATAATAGTGACCTTCACAAGCGGGTTGGCATGTTCCAGTAACCAGCTGACGGTCGCATGACCCGCTTCATGGAATGCAATGGTTCGCTTCTCATCCTTCTTTATAATCTTGTTCTTTTTCTCCAGTCCTCCTACAATCCTGTCAACGGCATCCAGAAAATCCTGTTTCTCTACGGCTGCTTTATCCTGTCGTGCGGCAATCAATGCAGCTTCATTGCATACATTGGCAATATCTGCCCCTGAAAAACCCGGTGTCTGTTTTGCCAGAAAGTCCAGGGCTACTTCCTTACCGAGCTTAAGCGGTTTTACATGTACTTTGAATATATCTTTTCTTTCATTGAGATCGGGAAGTTCAACATGGATCTGCCTGTCGAATCTTCCGGCACGTAACAATGCCTTATCGAGCATATCGGCACGGTTAGTGGCCGCCAGGATGATCACGCCACTGTCTGAACTGAACCCATCCATTTCGGTCAACAGTTGATTCAATGTATTCTCCCGCTCATCATTGGATCCGAAGTTTGGGTTTCTCCCGCGGGCTCGGCCAACAGCATCAATCTCATCAATGAAAACTATGCAGGGAGCTTTCTCCTTGGCCTGTTTGAACAGGTCACGTACCCTGGATGCTCCCACACCCACGAACATTTCCACAAAATCAGAACCCGACATGGAGAAGAAAGGAACATTGGCCTCTCCGGCAACAGCTTTTGCCAGTAAGGTTTTACCTGTTCCCGGAGGTCCTACCAATAAGGCACCTTTGGGGATTTTACCACCCAGATTTGTATATTTTTTTGGATTCTTCAGGAAATCAACAATCTCCCGGATCTCAACCTTTGCCTCCTCCAGGCCGGCAACATCCGAGAAGTCCACTTTCACATTGGTATCCTTGTCAAAGATCTGTGCACGGGATTTGCCAACGTTGAAAATATTGTTGGCTCCACCGCCACCGCCACCGGCGCCGCCACCCATACGGCGCAGCATAAATATCCAGATCCCCAGGATCAGAAGAAACGGCAGAATCCAGAGCAACATTTCTCCCAGTACATTTTTTCTTGTTACTGTGGTATACTCGGGAACATTTTCCGGGGGTAGTTCATTCAATACCTGGTTCAGTTCCTGTCCGAATACATCCGCGAAAACGATGGTAAAATAGTACTGGGGCAGATTTTGCCCGAGCATGGAATTGCTGCGTTTGTCACGTACATCGGAATATCTGGCGTCTGATAATCTTTCAGGCTTTATATAGATCTCAACTTTTTCCTTGTTTACAATTACAATCTTTTCAACATCACCCGACTTCAACATTTCGAAAAATGAATTTGAAGTGGTCTCTGCCATGCTCCCTGAATTGTTCATGAACTGCATTCCAATCAAGGCGAGCATTACAATTCCAATGATCCAGTATGTATTGATTTTAGGCTTGTTTCCCGGTTTATTTGGTCCGCCGGATTCTCCCGGTTTGTTTGATTTATCGGTCATCTTTTTAATAAAATTACTTAGCATCTTCAATTCTTTTCATTTCTCCATCTGCCCACAACTCTTCCAGGTTATAAAAACTACGCGTTTCATTCAGGAAGATATGAACCACAATATCAGAATAATCCATGAGAACCCATAACGAATTTTCATTTCCTTCAATGTGATGTGCCCCTGTATTGAGTTCGGATTTTAACTTTCGGCTTACTGATCCGGAAAGTGCATCGACCTGGGTAGTAGAGTCACCATGGCAAATAACAAAATGGTCACAAATTGCGGTTCCGATCTTCTCGAGGTTAATCGTGATAATCTCCTTTGCCTTTTTTTCTTTCAGTGCCTCCAGGATCAGTTCTAACTTGTCCGGTGGAATAGTTCCTTTGGTTTTGGTCATTCAGATTTTGGAATCAGATTTACTTTTTAAGTGATAATCATTAATATGCAAAGTTATATGTTATTTTATTAACCTAATTTTGACATTAAAGTTTATTTCGATTTATGGAGTGTCAAAAACTATACCATGGAAAGCAATGTGATCACTTACGGTGAACTTGATTCAACAAACAGGGAGGCAGCCACCTTGATTTCATCGGGACTTATTACCGGGGACACGTTTGTTGTTGCTGACTACCAAGGCAATGGAAGGGGGCAGGGGAATAACCATTGGGTGAGTGACCGGGGAATGAATCTTTTAATGAGCTGGATCGTCTTCCCTGCATTTTTGTCAGTAAAATTTCAATTTCAACTGTCAAAAGCTGTATCACTTGCTATTTCGGACTTGCTTGAAAGTCATACCATTCCATGTAAGATCAAATGGCCCAACGATATTTTAATTAATTCGATGAAGGCTGGTGGCATTTTAATTGAGAACAGCATTATGGAAAACACCCTGAAACACAGCATTATAGGAATAGGATTAAATATAAATCAACGAAACTTCCCAAGGTTTCCCTACCAGGCATCCAGTATGTGCAAAGAAACCGGTAAAACCTATGACCTGACGGAGGTCAGAACAATGCTGATGACTTGTCTCAGAGTAAGGTTCGAGCAGCTTAAAAATGGGAAAACAAAAGATATTGACCGTGAATATGGAGCACGCATGTTCGGACTGAATGAGGAATCAAAGTTCAGTGACGGCACAGCAGAATTTATTGGGATTATACGCGGGGTAAATGAGATCGGGGAGCTGCAGGTGGAAACGGTGAAGGGTATGCAAACGTTTGGTTTTCACGAAATAACACTGATTTACTGACCTGGGAACTGAAACTTTTCCACCTCATCCACCAGCGAGTCGACAAAGCTTTTCAATGGTGATTTTACCATGGACAGCAAAACCTGGTTCAGTTTTGGTTCAATGGTTACCTTAATCCTGCTCTCAGATTCGGACACCTCTTTTATCTGTATCCAGAGATTGAAATTGTATTGAGATACCTTCGGATTACTGCTGATCTTCACAAGTTTGACGGGCTCTTTTTCCACGATGTCCAATGAAATCTTCCCCAGCAGATCCATCCTGAAACTACATGTATTGCTATCGGCCTGCCATTCTGTTACCTTATCAGCAGGTATAAAGTTTTTGAAGTTTCGGAAATCGGAAATAAAATGGTATACGTGTACAGCCGGATAGTTTGTTTTCCCTGTCTTGCTTTCTATTTTCATGTGTTCCTGCTTTTCAAATGGTCATTCAGCTGTCCAGTTTGAAGGATCCTTTCTCCATTTTTGTAATAGCGGTAATTGGGCACTGGAAAGGTAGCCACTTTCAACAGCCTGCGATAACATTGATTCATAATCGGTGAGGGTTTTTACCGTTACACCAGATGCTGCAAAGCTGCTTTCAGCAACATCGAAACCATAGGTAAAGGTTGCCACCATTCCGGTTACAACACAACCGACACTTCGAAGGGCTTCAATTGCCCTGAGAGAACTGCCTCCTGTTGAAATAAGGTCTTCGATAACAAGCACCTTATGGCCAACACTGTAACTACCTTCAACCAGGTTTTGCATGCCATGATCCTTTGCACTGCTTCTGACATAAATAAAAGGCAGATCCATTGCATCGGCAACGAGCGCTCCCTGGGCGATGGCTCCGGTGGCAACGCCGGCAATAACATCCGGGTTATCAAAATTCTCCCTGATACAAGCAATATAGGCATCCCTGATCGCACCCCTGATTACCGGGTATGATAAGGTCTTCCGGTTGTCGCAATATATGGGGGATTTCCAACCTGAAGCCCACGTGAACGGACTTGCAGGTTCTAATATAATTGCTTTACTTTGCAGCAATAATTCTGCTATAGTTCTATTAGTTCTCATGATCGACAAATGTATAAAGTTTTTTTCAAGGATAGAACCGTATATTTTGGAGACGATTTTTCGAAGGTTTTTGAGAGAAATACGGGGCTGTTTTATAAATATAACAATCTTCAGGAGCTGACAGAGCTTGTTCATGCCTTCTATTATTTAGAGAAAATAGAGAAGTTATTTATCTTGGATAATGATATTATTAAACTGTTCAACGAGTTTATATCCTGTTTCAATTACATCAATGCAGCAGGGGGGGTGGTCATCCGGTCCGACGGAAAATTTCTGATCATAAAAAGGAATGGATTATGGGATCTGCCCAAAGGAAAGTTTGAGCCGGGAGAAGATGCTGAAAAGGCAGCCCTCCGTGAAGTGGAGGAAGAGACAGGGTTAAAGAACCTGCAGATCACTTATCCCATATTGTCTACCTTTCATACATATCAGATCACCAAGGATATGAATCTGAAAAAGACAAAGTGGTTTGAGATGTTGTATTTTGGGAAGGAAGACCCCGTACCGGAAGTTGCCGAAGGTATTACAGAAATTCAGTGGGTTGAACCTGGAAAAACCGATTTTATCAGGAAGAATACATACCCCAGCGTACTGGATGTGCTTTACATCAGAGATCTCCTCTAGACCTCATTATTCTGAATAGTTGTTGTTCAAATCCCTCTGTTGCCAACGTGGCGGGCGATTGGATAATGATCCCGTCCGGATCAAGCAGGTAATTTGTAGGGAACATTCTGACATCATAATCCTCCAGTAATTTCTCTTTGTTTCCGTAAAACAGGGCAGTCCAGTTGTACTTGTTTTTATCCATGAAATCTGACATATTTTCTTGTTTCTCCGTTACCATTACAGTAACAATTTCCAGGTATTTCCCATGTACTTCGTGGAGGGTTTTCAGAAACGGAAATTCCTTAAGACAACTGTAATTGTCCGGTGTGCAGAAATTCAGATAAACATACTTACCTTTGAAATCGTCGATGGTTTTCAGACTGTTTTTTCGGTCGAGCAGTTCAAAGGCGGGTGGATTCTGACCAGTTTTTAATCTTGTCAGGTAATTTTTCACTCCCTTAGCATATTGGGCATGAGATTCGGTGACCGGATCGACAATCACAGAATCCAACAGTATCAGTAAGGCTTCTTTGTAGAAATAATCTTTAAAATAGATGTCAAAAATCTCCTTGATGATGATCAGTTCTGCCAGTTGCTCATCGGGGACCGAAGGGTGCTTCATCAAAGTGTCCTTCAAAGCGGTGAGATTATGGCTTCTGTTCACCAGTGTATTTACACTCTTCCCTTCGGTGGTCCGGGAATAGAAGAAGAGGAACTCTTCATACATTTCATTGAACAGTTCCATGTATGCCGGATTTCCGGTTTGCGGCACATCACTCCTGAGATGATTTTCATAGAGATACTCTAAACCCACATCCCGGCTATTGATCTTAATAATGCCATACCTGTATTTTCTGTAATTATTGAAAAATCCGGAAGTATCATTTTTATAATTTACTTCAATACTACGGATCAGTGAATCGGAATCTGTACTAATATTATTCCGCCTGGAATCCTTTAGCACATTGTTGGCCGCAATAACCTGTCTGTCAAAATTCAGGATTTTCGTATTGATGTCATTCCCCATTAATTCGGCCTCCGGATTAGCAAGTGGATATTCTTTCAGTACCAACATATGGGCGATGGAAGGGGTAAAAAATGGATTTCTGATATCAGATTCGCTTTTCGTTGTTTTTGGGGGAAGCAATATTTCGTAACCGAAGCCCGACTGAACGTACATGTGAATTCTATAAACGCCCGAATTCATAAATATCCATCCGGCCCCGGATACAGAAATTTCCTTCCGGAACTGACCGTTGTTTTCAATGGTCAGCGTATCTATGACTTTTGAATCCCCGGTAACTGGATTGACAATTTCACGGATCAATAAATATTCACCTGCAAATTGTTCGGCATTGCCCTGCAAAACTACCGGCTGCCCCATTCCTTCCTGCAAAAGCAATATGAACAGAATTGGTAACAGATTTTTCAGTATCATGCTACAAGTACTTTTTTAAGTCAATTCCTTCAGGCAGAAATTGAGACGCATCCCCGTTGTTTCGGATAATATCTCTGATAATGGTTGAATTGACCGGAGTATGTTCCGGATTTGTAAGTAGGAATACAGACTCCACCCCTGGGAGCATACGCTTGTTGATCTGGGCAATGGCACGTTCATATTCGAAATCAGCAGCGGTCCGGATGCCACGCAGCATATACCCGGCGTTTACCTTTTTACAGAAGTCCACCGTTAATCCTTCAAAAAAATCACAGGAGACCCTGCTTTCATTTTTAAACACCTCATTGATCATAGCCACCCTTGATTCTATACTGATCAATGGCTGTTTGCCTGAATGTACACCCACAGATACAATGATCCTGTCAAACAGCCCGATGGCCCTTCGAACGATGGATTCATGACCTATGGTAAACGGATCGAATGATCCGGGGAATATCGCTATCTTCTCCATATGCTTCAATTTAATCCTTGTAATGGTAGCTCAAAATTACGGATTTTTATTCAGAGAGCTGTTGTATCATGGCATGTTTAAATTTATGATAAGACTATGTGTGGAATACGCATTAATGTATACAAGTTTTAAATAATTCAAAAAAAGTGGCTGGTTTCTTACTGAACAAGTTTTTTTTAAGGATATTTGTACCAGCAGCAGATTAACCCTGAGGCCGGGTTGAAAGGGCAGGGATTCTGAAGAATTTTAATAATGCAGGGCAATTTTGATCAAGTTACTAATCATAGACGATGAGCCGGAAGTAAGAGACCTGTTGGCGATACTTCTCAGAAATTATCCCGATCTGGAGGTCGTTGGGCAGGCCTCTAACGTGGATCAGGCCATTCAGCTTACCAGGGAGGTAAACCCGGATGTTGTATTGCTGGATATTCAGATGCCGGAAAAGGATGGGTTTAATTATATCGAAGAGCTAAAGAACCTGAATATGTTCCCGGGAATCATTTTCATTACTGCATTCGAAAATTATGCCATCCGGGCCATAAAAACTGCTGCTTTTGATTACCTGTTGAAACCCATCAGAAGGGAGGAGCTCTTTGGTGCAATTGACAGGTACAGGGAGTACATGAAAAGAGGAAAGTTAACCGATATCGGACAACTGATTGATCTGTTGAACAAGGCAAAGCCCGGAAGAATCAGGTTAAATACCCGCACGGGGTATTTTTTCGTGGATCCGGAGGAAATCATCTATATTGAAGCAGATGGAAATTACAGCCATATTAAACTCATTTCAGGAAAATCGGAAACCAGTACTTTGAATATCGGAAATCTCGAAAAATTAATTCTTAAGGGGACCTTCCTGAGAATCAGCAGATCGTTCATTATCAATATGAAATATATTTCGCGGGTCGACCGCCGTACGAACCTGTGTGAAATGGAATTCAACGGGTATGTTAACAAAATCAAAATTCCTGCCCAAAAAATCAAGCTTCTGGAAGGTTATTTTTAGGTACTGCAGCTACTTTTTATCCCGTTCTTAGATAAGTTCAAGTGTTCATAATTCTGTTTCATACATTCAGGTCATAGGTTCATAAGCCAAATCACCTTATTTATACAATAAGTCACGATAGGCTTTTAAATAGAGGGATAACAATCTATTTTTACTTCATTATTGTTCTTTACCAAACCTAACCCTTAAATCTATGATTGAAGTATACAACCTGGACGGAATGCCGGTATATAAATACCGATCAGAAGAAAATAAATCGTTTGAGATTTCCGAACTTGAATCAAAAGGATTGCCCTGCGGAGTTTATTTCGTTAAAATTAAAACCAGCAAGGGAATTGAGACTTCAAAATTACTTATTTGTTAACGCTTTTAAAACGCAGTAGAAAGGCCGGCGGAATTTTTTCACCGGCTTTTTTTTTGGAACGCTCTAAATGAGGTTTAGGTATAGGATGAAATTCAATATTCTAATTTATTTATATATTTATAACTGTAAACTATGGACTATTGCACCCAGTATGTCGAAATCATTTACTTTTCATACCATAATTAGCCTATTGTTCCTGTTTTTTTTAAATGGAACAGTGATTGCTCAAAGCAGATTGGAAAGCGGAACTGTTTTTTTTGAAAATGGAGACTCCCTGCAAGTATCAATAGATATTATCAAAACTGAGAATAATTTTAAATACTGCTATTTCCGTATTGAAGGGTCAAAAGAAGAACAGGCATTACTTGCAGAAGATATTACTGGATTCATGTTGGATATCGGAAGGAGATTTATCAGTAAGACCATTAAATTAGAAGGAGAAATTATTACCGTAATTGCAGAATACCTGGTCGATGGAATTAACTCCCTGTTGGTTTTCAGGAACAGTACAGAAGAATACTTTATACTTATTACTCCGGGAAAGCCAGACATGATCATCACCCATGAATTGCAAGATGCGCAATTGGAAACCGGAGAAGATGTGAAAATCAAAAGTAACAGATATATAGGATTATTAAAATACCAAATGGATGACACTCCATTACTTCATCCCAGGATAAATTCTATGACGCTTTCACAAAAAAACCTGGTTAATTTATCAAGGGAGTATCATGATCTTGTTTGTACTACAGGTGAAAAGTGTATTGTTTATAAAAAGTCCGGCATTCACTCTCTTTCCATGCTGGCCCCATATATGTCGGTAGATTTTACAATGCTAAAGTTTTCTCCTGAAAAGGACCTGGATACAATAACTCTTCCATTTTCAGTTGGGTATTCTTCCGGGGGTATTTTAAATGTCCCACTATACAGGGGTGGCAGCTTTGTTGACCTGCAATTTAATTTATTTTATTCCAACAGGCGTGCAGCAGGAGAGCATATAACAATATATAGAGACAGTAAAAGAATAAATAACCTGGAATACCAATACTCCGCCATTGGTTTGGCCCTGGATACACGATTCCTGTTTAAGCCGAAAGAGTTAGCCTATACATTTTCTGTTGGACCAACGGTTAGACTTGCATTAAATCAGAAAATGGATAATGCTGTAGAATTTGTTGATCACTATGACCAGACGGTATTCGCAGATTTTAACTATATTATCCATAAAAAAACTGCAATAGGAGGAGTAAAAACCTCAGCAGGCATCTTAATACCTGTAACAGTAGGGAGTATGCTCCATCTTAGTCTGGATTATTATCTTCAATATGGTAAAATTTACATAAACAGAATTTTAACTGTCTTTTATGGTAATTATGCTGTAAAAGAACAAGTTATAGCAATAAGATCGTCTTTGTATTTTTAAAATCAACCATAAAAATATTAAACTATATTTCAAGAATTAACCAATTCCATATTAAATTCAAGATTAGTTAGTGTTGTCTGTCCATAATGGCTGTTTGCAGTGTTACGCTCGTAGGGAAATTACTCATTTAAGCAAGTAACCTGCGCATTTCCCGACTTCGTAAGTCCCCGTTCAAGAACAGGGCAGGCTTTGCAAACAAACATTCTGATCCAGCCACTCTACTTTATTGACTGACTCTTTTTAATACATGCGATTATATGCAAAAGCACATCAACTTCAGTTATCATATGGTAATATTATTATTACTGTTAAATATTTCTGGTGGTATTTATGCGCAGTCAAAAAAAGAGAAAGATAAATCATATATAGTCTTTTCTGATAACAGTAAAATGGTGGGACTTAAAATCAAGGATGATGTAAAAACAAATAGTACGGTATGTATCATATTAAACAAGAATAATACGGTAAGAAAAGAATATACATCATATGAGGTCAAGGAATACATGATCGGTAAGATTAATTTTTATAAAGCATTTGACCTAAAATTCAGCGGAATAGATCAAAGGAGATTCTTGTATCGGGTGGCACAAACTGATAGCATATCAATATATCGCTTATATAATGACGGCAACGACATGTTTTTTCTGGAACGAGATGGAGACCTTGTAGAACTGAAGAATAGAAAGCACGAACAGGGAGTCAGGGAATACCAATATGCTTTGTACCAGGCTTTTCCGGAGAATCATTGGAAATTAAGGGAGATGAAGAATCTGAAACTTAATAATCATTCGCTGGCGATTTTTGGAGACAGAGTAAATGCCGGGAAATGGAAGCCTTTGAATTTTACAACCTATGGAGTGAACTTCACCAGAACAGGATATTTTTCGGAGGATGCAAGTAATACTTCAATTACTGCGTTTATTGATCACCCATTATCAACCAGTAATTTTTATGTGCAGCCCATTCTTACATATCAGGAATCATCAGGTGACAAAGGGGTAGTAGTATTTTTAAATTTCAATTACACCATTCCTCTAAAATATGTACGGCCGTTTGTTGGTGTTCCCCTGGCCTTAGTTAGCTTGTTTACACACGAGGGGAATTGGTTCCTGGCTCCGGGTTTCAATTTGTTCCTGGATGGTTGGCACGTAGGTATTAAGATTCCGATGGGTAACAAAACACAGTTTTATATGAGTCAGGAGATATGGATTTATGGCGATTCGAGTTACATTACCAATTTAGGATTTGGAATGGGATTTTAATATTGTAACAATTGATTATTACCAAAATCGAATACCTGATTCACAGATAAAATGAAACCAGTTCCGGGCTGGGTATGTTAAAATTCACCATTCACCATTTACCCTTGCGATCTCTTTTATACTAACAGGTTCACAAAATTCCAGAAGAGGGAATCTTTTTCTTCCTGCTTAAATTATAGCGGTACCACAGATCAGTTAATATTAATCGGACGGTCAACCTTCACTTTAAGTAGTGACAAGCCAATCACATCGGAGATGTCTCCCACATAATCAAACTTAAGGCCTTTGCGGTAGATCTCCTTAATCTCTTCAACATCCTTGAGGTTTTCTTTGGAAATGATAATATTCCTGATACCTGCCCTTCTGGCGGCGAGAATTTTTTCTTTGATCCCGCCCACGGGCAATACTTTTCCCCGAAGTGTAATCTCTCCGGTCATGGCCAGTTGGCTTCTTACCTTTCGCTGGGTAAATGCAGAAGCGATGGAAGTAACCATCGTGACCCCTGCCGAAGGACCATCTTTTGGAATAGCCCCTTCCGGCACATGAATATGGATGTTCCATCTGGAAAACAGTCCCGGGTCCATGTCGATTGTTTCCGGATGGGATTTCAGATATTCAAGTGCGATTACCGCCGATTCTTTCATCACATCTCCCAGGTTCCCAGTGAGGGTAAGTTTACCTTCCCCTTTGCTGAGGGAGGTTTCCACATAAAGAATTTCACCCCCTGCTGCGGTCCATGCCAGACCCGTAACCACTCCGGCAAAATTGTTATCGCTGTATTTCTCTTTTGTAAACCTTGGTTTACCCAGGATCCCTGCTATTCTTTCAACCGTGATGGTTTTTTCAATAGTCTCGTTAAATGCCAGTTGTTTGGCCGTTACCCGCAACGATTTGGCGATTTGTTTATCCAATTGCCTGACACCCGATTCCCGGGTATAGTCGTCGATCATCCTTTCCAGTGTCTTTTTTGGAAAGGCGACATCTTTTTTTGTCAGGCCATGGTATTCCAGTTGCTTTGGAACCAGGTGACGCCTGGCGATCTCCACTTTTTCCTCCAGGATATACCCCGTTACATCGATGATCTCCATCCTGTCGAGCAGAGCCGGATGGATACCAGCGGTTGTATTGGCAGTGGCGATAAACATAACCCTGGATAAGTCGTAATCGATCTCCAGAAAGTTATCATGGAAAGTTGCATTTTGTTCCGGATCCAGTACCTCAAGAAGTGCTGACGCCGGATCTCCGTGTGCATCGCGACCGATTTTATCGATCTCATCCAGTACAAATACGGGATTGGATGATTTAGCCTTTTTCAGGTTCTGAATGATCCTTCCAGGCATGGCTCCTATATAGGTTTTCCTGTGTCCGCGGATCTCGGCCTCGTCGTGAAGCCCTCCCAGCGACATACGAATGTATTTTCTTCCAAGTGCTTCTGCCACAGATTTTCCGAGGGAGGTTTTTCCAACACCCGGAGGCCCCACCAGGCAAAGAATCGGCGATTTCATATCCCCTTTAAGCTTCAACACAGCCAGGTGTTCAAGGATCCGTTCTTTCACCTGCTCCAGTCCAAAATGATCCTTGTCCAGTATCTTTGTGGCACGTTTCAAATTGAAATTATCTTTGGTATACGCGTTCCAGGGAAGCTCCAGCATGGTCTGTATATAGTTAACCTGTACCGAATATTCACCGGTTGCAGGATTTAACCGTTGCAGCTTGTCCAACTCCTTGTAAAATTCTTTACCTACCTCTTCTGTCCATTTTTTGGTTTTCGCCCGCTGCTTGTACTCTGCAATCTCCTGGTCCATGGGGTTGCCACCCAGTTCATCCTGAATGGTTTTCATTTGCTGGTGCAGCAGGAATTCCCGTTGTTGCTGGTCGAGATCCGTTTTTACTTTCGACTGGATATCGCTTTTCAATTCGAGCATCTGTACCTCCTTTGAAAGATGCTTCATCAGGAACATACCCCGCTTGACCACATTATTCATCTCCAGAAGTTTCTGTTTTTCCTCCATACTCAACTCGCTGTTTGATGCGAGAAAATTGATAAGGAAAGAGGGGCTTTCAATGTTCTTAACGGCAAAAGTGGCTTCTGTGGGTATGTTGGAAGATAGTTTAATGATCTTGATGGCCTGGTCCTTTAATGTAGCTGCCACGGCATTGGCCTCATCTTTTGGCTCCTCCACCGAATCTTCCAGCGGTGAGATCCTGGCCACGTGGTAAGGCTTGTCCGTAAGGATATCCTCTACCTTAAATCTTTTCCTTCCCTGGATGATCACCGATGTAGAGCCATCGGGCATCTCCAGGATCTTGAGTATCTGGGCAACGGTGCCCACCCTGTAAATATCTTCAAGGGAGGGTTCTTCAACGTTTCCATCCAGCTGCGATACGGCACCGAGTATTTTGTTCTTCTTGTATACGTCATTAATAAGCTTCACCGACTTATCCCTTCCCACGGTGATCGGTATAACCACTCCCGGGAACAAAACGGTATTTCGTAATGGTAAAATGGGAAGTACATCGGGAACATTCATTTTCCCAAACGTCTCTTCCTCTTCATCTGCTAGCAAAGGAATATATTCAGTATCCTCATCAATGGGCATAAACAGGCTTTCCAAACCTTTCGAAAAATCACTTTTCATTCGTCCCTCCTAATTTCAAACAGTCAATCTGTCAGTTCTATGGTTTATAATTTTGTTTTTCTACTATGGCAAGAAGTATGCCACTCTAAATAGTG
>JBBDIE010000159.1:0-14913 GCA_040880545.1 Bacteroidales bacterium
TATCTGCCCAATTCTCAAGGTCCACAGGGTGATAAAATTTAGGACGCTTTACAAATAATTTCCATTCACCCCGCCTGATCGTTTTTATTTCATTGCCACTCATGGTATAAATATCTCTGTGACTTATCTGCTTACCCTTGAAAATTTCCACGATGTCTTCTCCATCAACGATTAGATCCGATGGCATTTCAATTCCTGTCATCTGAAGCAAGGTCGGGAATAAATCGGGCGACCAGCAAGGGGTTTCTACAGTAAGTCCCGATGGTAATATTTCAGGATAACTGATGATAAATGGGACCCTGACGCCTCCTTCCCAATTATTCGCTTTTTTCCCTTTCAACGGTAAATTGTTTGCACCGAATGATCCCCCATTGTCAGACATGAAAATTATGATGGTTTTATCAAGGAGTTTTTGCTCCTCCAGTTCCTTAATAACTGCTCCAACAGACCAATCAAGTTCACTGATGACATCGTGATACAAATCATCAGGTGTCTCTGGCGTATAGAACTCCCGCGATGCAGCCAGAGGTTTGTGCGGCATTGCATGACATAAATGAAGGAAAAAGGGAGATTCCTTATTCTTCCTGATAAACTGAATTGCCTTCTCCGTATAAGCTTTGGTCAATATGGCCTGATCAACAGGATTTAACACTGTATCCAAATTTTCAATGATCTGCACGGGCCTCATGTCATTGGAATACAATATTCCATAATATTCATCAAATCCATGTTTTACAGGAAAGTACTCCTCTTTATGTCCCAAATGCCACTTTCCAATCAGGGAGGTCCTGTATCCTGCTCCTTTAAATACTTCACCAAGCAATAGTTCCTCTGCACCTATTCCAACGTCGTCGATCCCGGCATCCGGAGCCGGATTTATTACCATTCCATGCCTCAGCGGAAAGCGGCCCGTTAGCAGCGTGGCTCTGGATGGGGCACAATAAGGGGTTGGAACATAAAAATCAGTACAGCGTACTCCTTTATCAGCAAGGTTGTCAATATTGGGCGTATTGATTGCACGATCATCGTAACAAGAGATATCTCCGTACCCCATATCGTCGGTAAGGATAATTACCACATTAGGAGGGACCTCTTCCTGGCCAGGATTGTTATTGCAACCGGTTAATACAGAAGTTAATAATACCGGGAAAGATGCTAATATCATTTTGGAACTGAACATAGTGAATAGTTTATATTAAAGTTTTCTGCGTTATTTATGGGGTCCTGTCATATCCCTGACTGATCATTTAAATATTTAGTTATTCAAAAATCATTGCACAATGCTTACATTGCACAACGGGATGTTTAACGACTTGCCGGAACCATGATTTTTCATTCAACATAATTTTATTGAAAATATAAGAATGCTCTTAACTTTGGCTTAATTATTTCTTAATCCACTTTTTTTTACGAAATTTCGCCATTGTAGAAGCAATTATAGTCTGTTGAAACAGAAATATATGAGGCCGTACCTGAATTTTTTGCTTTTGATCGTTTTCATATTTGGTTCAGAATTAACCCTGTTCAGTCAGCAATATGGCCTGTATTTCGAAAGTTTTGATGCAACAACAGACAAGAGAACCTCCATTGAACTTTTTTCTGACAAAGCGGAGAGAGTCAATGATGATTTTGAACTTTCATTTGATATTTCGCTGCATGAAACGACCCAGTTCAGGTATGGTTATGTTTTCCGAATAATTTTCGATGATAGTCAGAATGTTGATCTTATCTATGGGAACAGAACTGGTGGAGAGAGAGATTTCTCAATAATAATGGGAACACGGCAATCGGATATAGCCTTTAATGTTGACAGGGATTATTTGCAGAACAACTGGACCAATTTCAGCATTAAATTTCTTTTCTCACAGCGGAAGATTGTTTTCAGTGAAAGTGATACCGTATATATGGATAACAATCCGGACCTGACAAATCCTTCAAGGGTTAAAATATTTTTTGGTATTTGTAATGAAAGAAACTTCGAATCCACGGACGTTCCTCCCATTCAGATCAGAGATATAAAAATACATAAGAATTCGGATCTGAAATACCATTGGCCCCTGGATGAGGTTGAAGGTAACATGGCAACAGATGTTATCAGGAATAAAGTAGCAAAAATTGGTAACCCCTTGTGGATGAGAAGAACACACCTCCAATGGGTGCAGGAAGAAAATATTCATTTGTCTGGATATACCCAGGTGACATCCAATCCAGCTAAAGAACAGGTTTATCTGATCGGTAAGGATAAACTCCTCATTTATAACGTTAATAGAAAGACCTTTGATACTGTTTTTTACAGTTCGGTTCCGGTCTTTTTAGAATCACATTACCAGGCTGTTTATGATCCTGATAGTGACAGAATCATTTCATACAATCCCGACACAAAACAATGTTTCTATATTGACCCCAACACCGGGGATATCGTACAGGAGAATCTCGGATCAAACACACGTTCAGATTATCTGCATCATAACAAGTATTTTAATCCGGATAGTAATACGTTATATGTTATAAATGGTTATGGACACTATATGTACAGAAATTCCATGCTACGCTGTTATATACAAGAAAATATTTGGGAAGAGATTACCTGCAGTGGTGAGGTACCTGCGCCACGTTATATGGCTGCTTCAGGTACTTTAAACGATACTGTTTTTATACTTGGAGGGTACGGCAGTAGTTCGGGTAAACAAAAACTAAATCCAAGATATTATTACGATCTGTATTCACTTTCCCTGAAGGATCAGAATTATGAGAAGATAAGGAACTATGGTGTCCCCGAAGAGGGTTTCAGTTTCGCCAATTCATTAATTATCGACAGTACTTCCAGGCATTTCTATACTTTGTCATTTCCAAAATTCAGGTACCAGAGTTATTTACATCTGGTAAGGGGATCGCTTGACAACAATGAACTTGAAAAATTAGGGGACTCCATTCCGTACTTTTTCAATGATATCAATTCATATGCCGACCTGTTTTATTTTCCCGGGTCCATGAAATTACTGGCCATCACAACTTTATCAGCGAAAAATCAAACCTCAAGCGCATCGATATACTCGATTGATTATCCGCCAATAAGTTTTCCATCATCTGTGAAAGAGACACATATTAACTGGTTGAAACTGACTGCCGGAGCCTTAATTATTCTACTGATAATTACATGGAGAATTTTCATCAGCAGAAAAAAAACCAGGCAAGCAAATGATCGTGGAAGGTCCATGATATATAAAAATGATACAATTAACCTGAACGAAGATACTCCAAAGCATACAGCAAACAGTATTTACTTTTTTGGTGGTTTTCAGGTTTTTAATCGCAAAGGTATTGACATAACAAAAAAATTCACCCGTTTGCTAAAAGAATTGTTCCTGTTGATTTTTTTGAATTCAACAAGAAATGAAAAAGGGATCTCATCTGAAAAAATCATTGAATTTCTCTGGTTTGATAAATCCGATAAGAGCGGAAGAAATAATCTCTCGGTAAATATCACCAAGCTGAAAAATATTCTGAACGAGCTCGACGGTTGTGATTTAAGTCATAACACAGGATATTGGAAAATCACTAACAACTATAATGTTATCTATAATGATTATCATATAGCCCGCCATATCCTCAAAGCTGAAAACAGATCCGTAGCAACACTCAAACAGATAATCGAAATCACCACGAAAGGAGCATTTCTTGGTAACGTTGAATATGAATGGCTCGATTCGTATAAAGCCAAGATATCTGATAAAATTGTGGATATGCTGATCGGCTATGCCAAATCAATGAGTCCGGATAAGGATGCTGAACTATTGATCAACCTGACCGATTGCATCTTTAACTTCGATGTTGTGAATGAGGAGGCCATGATCCTGAAGTGCAGAACCCAATACCTGCAGGGAAAACACAGTCTCGCAAAAAATACATACCAATATTTCTGTTCTGAATTTAAATTACTCTACGGGGAGGACTATAGCATCTCTTTCAATGATATCATAAGGGATGAGGCATAATTCGCCAAGAAAATCAGACCAATCCTAATACCAGTTACCTACCGTACCTTAACCGGAAAATCACCACTCAGATTGCATGACTATGGCTCTCTATAATTAATTATCATTTTCATAGCGTCTTGATGAGTCGGTCCATTCAGGGGAATCTGGAGTGGGAACAAACGGACTATGGGGCAATATCATCGGCCATAATCAGTACGATATTGGGCCTGTTGTAGTTTTTAATTGTTGGTTTGCATGAAGTAACCAATAACAGAACAAATAAAAAATGTAAACTGTATTTCATGAGTACATATTTAATTTAGTTTATTGATTTTAACCCTGTTCTGGCTTTTTTTCTTGCTGTCTCAAATTTGTCCCTCATAATCTTCAACTCAGTTTGATAGGCTGCATGATCCGCAAGATTCTCAAGTTCTTCCGGGTCGTTTAAATGATCGTACAATTCTTCGTTTTGTGTACCAATGGCTTCTCCCCATCGGGTATATCTCCAGCGTTGATTTCGAATGGTTGCATCGTGACCCTGGTACGAAACTGTGTATGCATAAGCATCCGGCTCCTCCTTTATTTCCCCGCTCAGGTAAGCCGTCAGACTTTTCCCCTGCAGAATGCCCGGCTCCTGTCCTTTGAAGCCACACAATTCGGTAAGTGTTGGATAGAGATCGATCAGTTCGGTTATCAGGCTGCAGGAAGTACCGTTATTATAATCAAAATCCGGAACTGATATAATCACAGGCGTACGAACACTTCCTTCCCACAAGCTTATTTTCGACCAGCAGTCGTGTTCCCCGAGATTATAACCGTGGTCGGATAAAAAGATGACAATGGTTTCGTCTCTCAGCTCTAACCTGTCAAGTGCATCCAGCAGGCGGCCTACCTGTTGATCCATAAAACGGACACTCGCCATATATCCACCGATTGTCTGGCGTTTTTGAAGATCACTCATTCCAAAGATCTTATCATTTTGTCTCCGCAGTGCCTCTTCCGGTACATTTTCGCCAATCCTTACAGACGGTAATTCTACTTCATCCTCAGGATAGGCAGCAAAACAATTTTCAGGGGCGATCAATGGCACATGCGGCCTGATAAGGCCCACTGCAAGGAAAAAGGGCGCGTCTTTTTTCAAGCGTTGTTTATTTGTTCCGTACTCCGGCGCTTGGCCCGCACGGTTTTCAAGGATGGCAATAGCCTGGGTGGTGGCCATGAAATCGGCCTGGGTATCTTCCAACCCATCGGGAATGATCATGCGTGAAAAATTTCCACCGTAATGGGTGTTTTTCGGTGAGAGCAGTTCCAGTTTTCCCGGTCCCAGTGTCTCATTTGCCATCACATTGTACGCATAATCCCACGAATCAGGTTCGTCACCACCGGGTTCTCCACGCTCGATTCCCCCCGGAATGCCCATGTGGTAAATTTTGGAAACCCTTGCTGTAAAATATCCGTTTTCACGGAAAAAACCGGCCATAGAAGGATGATTCGCCAGGGCAGGTGTCTCTTTTTTATAACTTCCCGGCTGGTCATTGTTTCTTAAAACACCGTTGGATTCGGGATAAAGTCCACTCATAAAAGACGCCCTTGAGGGTCCGCATATAGGATACTGACAATAAGCCCTGGTAAAACGCACCCCTTCGCTGGCCAACCGGTCCAGATGCGGCGTGTGTTTGTCAATTTCCATGTAAGGTCCGATACGTGTATTTAGGTCGTCGGATACAATTAGAAGGATGTTGGGTTTCTGGGCATATAAAGCAGTCTGGAACAGCAGCGACACGCATATGGTAAGGTAAATTATCTTCATGATCATTTATTTGACAAGTTTCAAAAAATTCTGTCTTTAATGTCCGATATTTGCGTTGTTGCAAAAATTTTAAAAATGCATTACCTGTTAGCCCGGTGTTCCAGGTATTGTTTCAGGAATTTTTCGTTCAATGCATCACTATCTCCATAATACTTCCGAAGCTCCTCCAGTTTCCCGTGGAGCATTTCTCTTTCAGAGGCGTAAGACGGATCATCATAAATATTTTTCATCTCCATGGGATCTGTTTCCAGGTCATACATTTCCCACTCGTCGATGTCGTAATAAAAATGCATAAGCTTATAGCGTTCGGTAGCCACACCATAATGCCTCTTTACCATATGTACCGACGGATATTCATAGTAGGTATAATAGACTGCATCGCGCCATTCATCGGTTTCGCCGGACAGCAGCTTTCGGAATGATTCACCCTGCATCTCCTCCGGGATACCAATGCCTGCATAATCGAGAAATGTGGGAGCGAAATCAAGGTTCTGCACCAGGTCATCGATCACCGTACCACTTTCTATTTCCCTGGGATAGCGCATTAACAAAGGGGTTCGAAATGATTCTTCATACATAAACCTTTTATCGAACCAGCCATGCTCGCCCAGATAAAAGCCCTGGTCGGAAGTGTAAACAACGATTGTATTTTCGGCAAGGCCTGCTGCATCCAGGTAATCAAGAACCTCACCCACTCCATCGTCCACCGACTTAATGGTCCGCAGGTAATCTTTTATATACCGGTTATATTTCCAAATTGCAATTTCTTCTTCAGAGAGGTTGCTGTAATTTGCGATAAATTCTTCATTTTTTGGCGAATAGGCCGCCAACCAATCCTCTTTCTGTTCAGAAGTGAATCGTGTTAATATCCTTGATGCAAAAGTAGTGCTATCTCCCTCCGGATCAGTCAACAATTTGAAATCCCATCCCCAGCGGGCATGTCCGTGAATTTGCATCTCCTGTTCCTTAGCCGCTGTTCCGCGTCCCTGGTAATCGTCGAAAAAAGTGGCAGGCGGATCAAAAGTAACATCATCATATAATGTAAGGTATTTTGGTGCCGGCAGCCAGTTCCGGTGAGGAGCCTTTTGGTGATACAAAACACAAAAAGGTTTGTTTTTATCACGTTTGTTTTTTAGCCAGTCGAGGGTGGTTTCAGTGATGATCTCGGTGCAATAGCCCTCCTTGCGGACCCTTTTTCCTTCGATCAGAAAATCGGGATTATAATAATTTCCCTGTCCGGGAAGAACCATGGAAAAATCAAAACCCTGTGGAATGCCATCGATGTGAATTTTTCCGATCATTGCTGTTTGGTAACCATTGGCTCTCATCAGCTTCGGGAAATTTGGCTGTTCCCAGTCAAACGGCTGCACATTGTCTACCTTTCCATTTACAAAACTGTGTTTGCCGGTAAGCAGTACCGCCCGACTTGGGGCACATATTGAGTTTGTTACAGATGCCCGGGTGAAGATAGCTCCTTCTTTAGCCAGCCGGTCGATGTTTGGAGTTTGTATCAGTTCATCACTGTAGGCGCTGATGGCCTGATAGGCGTGATCGTCTGACATGATAAACAGGATGTTGGGTGGCTGGGCATCCTTTAATTCCCCACCGCAACCAAATATGCTTGTACTCGCTGTTAATAGGGCAATGCCTTTAATTAAATTCTTATACATAATGGCCAATTTTATTAGTAGATTTTGATTCATCATTTTTTTAATTTCTGCTTGCAGGAAAACGTCAATAGCTACGATATGCCCGACTTCAAAACAGTCGTCCCGACATTTATCAAAACTCCTTTCAGTCTTCGTATGCCTTGCTATTAACGCTTTCTTTTCAATCACGACAACATATTATGCGTTTTCATTCTGACAATAACATTGATAATTACATACACTGCCAGGAATTTTTCAATGAAGTTATTCGGGATGGTCTAATTTTTAATTAACAAATGACAAATAAAACAGCGGATACGAACAAAAACTGCAATTCAGATCTTGCTGGAGTATATTTATTCACGCAAGACAGTGTAATGAATAATCCTTTCTATATAGGTGGTTGCTCTATTTGGTCCGGTGCCGGAATTCATCATGTTGTCCATACTTTCAACACCGAAAATTTTACTATACCAACATCCCTGGATATTTCTCCCAACTTTGAAATACGTGGCTGTTTAAACAATGGCCCCGCAGGGGTCAAAGCTTCCGGTCTGGTCGATTTCAGTTGGCCCCGTTGGTTGAGATGCTACCGGTGTCCGGTGGGATTGCAACGCTGAACTTCCCGGTCATGTAAACAGAATTCCTGCCCTGTTTGTCCACACCCCGGATCACGATCTGATACGCCCCTTTGGCATCACCGGTATAAAACCTTACCCTGTCTGTGTCTGCTAATCCGGGTTGCCAGTGAAGCAGGTTTCTCATGTCAGGAATGTTTGAATCGACTCCTGGATGGAGAAAACCCGGAGTCGAACCATCATGAAGATCATAAAAACGGAAATTGAAAAAATCATTCGCCTCCCCCGTCTCCAATCCTGCCATATCCTTTTTATTCGAATAGATGCTGATGATCCCGCTGTACTTGTTTTTTCCGACCACATAACCCCGGCTGACCACCTCTATCCGGTCGATGCGCCGGGAGGGGATTTTCAGTAACTGCTCATCATTTGCAACCGGGATATTATCCAGTAATAGCAACGGTGGATAAAACTGGGAACTACCCTGGCCATTTATAAACAGATAGGGATTACGGTTCTCATAACCAATAGAAACATGATACACCAATTCGAAGAAAAATTCACGTAAATCAATCAGTTCAATGAATTCCTCCGTATAGGTAACTGTTGCAGGACTTCCATAGAATGGATAGGCAGGCACCTGCATTGCTGATGCGGAAGGTGCTTCTTCATGGTACTTTGCTGCAAGTTGTACATTAAGCCATGCCGTTTTAGCCATAGCTCGCTCCTGGTGGTTTAAATTAAAAGGGACGTAGGGAAGGGTAACAGGCTTGTTGCAAAATTCACTGGCGATGAGTATTTCATAAGAATCAGAACCATCACCCTCTGCTGCAATGTGTAATTCATGTTCCCCTGTCTCCCTGGGAAGGGTAAAGGAAAAGGTGCCGTCACGGGCAGACTTCACCGCCGAAAAATAAAATGCACTGGAATAAGAGGAGAGGTTCATCCCGGCATCCGGTACGGGTTTCCCTGAAGCAGCATCCATGAGCTTACCCGTGAGCGTGAGGCCGTTAATTTCCGGATAGAATTCTATCTCTCCCGAAATCGGTTCAGCTGCATGCTGTGTAAACTTTAACTGACTGTGCTGCACATCCAGGCTACCGACAGGCACCACTGCCACACTGGTCCGCTCCGGAACAAGTTCATCCGGCAACTGGATCCCCACATCCACCAATGTCCTTTTACCATAAGTTTCACGCAGGTCCGATACAACAACTCCGTCCAACTTCTGCACAATATCTGAAACAACCGGAAAGGCAGGTTCTTCATTATTGCCGGGTCCCGGCTCTATGGCAGCGATTTTCGGATTGATAATCTTCACGGGAAGATAACTATAACCATAGGGGGAGTAGTTGCGCATCCACATTGTGTAGGCTCTCAGGTAATAGTTCCCTGAATTGATGCCACCAGGGATCCGGATGAAACTGTTTGCCGATCCATTACTGAGCGGGATCTTCGACTGAGTAACTTTGGTGCCGTCCCACCTGATCAGCTCCACGTATAAAACCGTACTCCATTCACGGGAATTATTTCCGGGCGATTCCTTGCAATATGCGGAAAAATACAGATCCTCAGAAACCAGGTATATTGACCTGTCGCTGAATAGTCCGATCTCCTCACCTGAATTTTCAGGAATTGCCAATACTTCTCCCTGTGCCTTTGATAGGGTTGTAATACAGAAACTCAGGAAAAATGCCAGCCAAATCGATATGTTAAACTTTTGTTGCATGCAGTTATATTTTCTAATCCCAGTAAGACGGGCGGGTGGTAGTACCCCCTCTCCGGGTACAGTCAAAACAATACGGACTCCCTGTCAATCTTACCCCTGTGGCGGGTTCCTCCATTATATAAAGCGGAAACGGTCCGTCGGCATGGTCCTCCATATTGAATGTCTCAATGGGGTAAAAATGATCATTTACCTGCAGACTGTTGATCCTCGGGACCATGATGCGCCATTTTGTAACTGACGATAACCAGAAGTATCCCAGCACCCTTTCGGATGGATCATTGACATTGTACAAATTGGTTAACGGCTGTTGTGGCTGACTGGTATATAATCCCCCGGAGCCGTCAGTCGCAATTTTATTCTGCATAAAATAATTATAGGCATTCTCCTCCAACGAATACTGGTTTACCAGCAGGCTGTATTTAATTTTCAGTCTGTCGGTTTCCGTGGAGACGTAATTCAGGGGTACTTTTTTCTTTTCGTTGACCGTTAGATTTGTTGTACTTGTTAAATAGAGATCCTGGAGATCCTCAGTCATCCAACACCTGTATACACCCCAAATATCATCCGGTGGTACAGGCTCAAGGGAGGTATCGTAATAAAAATATGATATGGGCCCGTAACTGGTATATTCATAAGTCTCGGTTATTTTCCACCGGAAATACCTGGAAATGGTATCCGGGGCATTGATATCCACAAAAAACCGTATTCCCTCCAATTCGTTGCCTGAATATGACTGGACCCGCTCTTCGATATTATAATAAATCGAATCAATGGCCACCCCGTTTTGCAGTGCCTCATACGCAGACTCATATTCATCCCCTTCTGGTGTGCTTACGGCTAATTTATACCTGCGTCCCACAACCAGCTGGTCATCCTCTATTTCAAGGATGTAGGCCCCTTTCATATACTCTTCAAATACAAACTCATTGCTGAGCTCATCGATTATACTTACCTGGCAACCTCGTACAGGGATAAAATCAGGATTGTTCAGTGAAGAAGTTTTTGAAACAACCACCCATTGCAGCTGGTTTCCTTTAATTATACTTCCCTCAATGGTTATGAGCTCCGGCTCATCATCAATAGCGGCCATATACGGCTCAATACATGAATGGCCAAAAATGGTCATTACAATTAAAAGGACAGTGACCATTCCCCCGAGAAAAATGTGGCCACTAAAAATATCAAGTATGCAGTTCCTTCTATTCATTCAACTCTTTCTCTTAATTGCTGTTATAATTGCCAAATTTGAAATTCCAGGAGAGGGTGATAATGGGCCGGGCAAAAATGGAGAGCTGATAGCCGTTTATCTGTCCCTCCTCCACTTCATAAAATACTGAATAGGCGTTATGTCTCCCAGTAAGATTGTAAACATTCAGCATCCAGAAACTATGGGCGATTTTCTTAAACTTTAAATTTCCTTCCAGATTTACCGACATATCAATCCTGAAATAATCGGGTATCCGGTAAGCGTTTCGTGCCGAATAAAGAAGGAAGGGACGATCCTCGGCATAATAGGCTGCAACAGGTAAGGTTACCGGCCGTCCGGTTGAGTAAACCACATTGGAAGAGAAGCTGAGGCGGCGACTTATCCGGTAATTGGAAACCAGGTTAAAACTGTGGGGTTTATCAAAATTCGAAGGAAATGGCAGTCCATTGTTGATCCGCTCCTCATCAAAGACTCCATCGATCTGAACCGTGGACAGGGAATAGGTGTATGTAACCCAACCTGTCAGATCGCCCGAATTTTTCTTTGCCATAAATTCGATCCCCCTTGAATTCTGGAACCCCTGCAGTATCTGTGTCTCCATAGGATCAGCTGATATAAAATCTGCCCCGTCCCTGTATTCCACAACGTTATTAACCCACTTCTTGTATACCTCCACCGAAAAATTGAGTTCGGGATCCTTAAAATCGTGGTAGTACCCGATGGATACCTGGTCGGAAACCGGGGGTGCAATATGGTAACCGGTCAGTTTCCACTGATCGTTTGGTGCAATGGCAATGGTATTGCTTAACAAAAATATGAACTGACGCAAACGGCTGTAGGATGCCTTCAACGAATTGTTTGAACCCAATGCATAATTCACGGCTGCCCGAGGTTCAAAACCACCGTAGGATTTCACCACCTCCCCCGGCCCGAAACTCCTGGTACCGGTAATGTTGTCTGTGTTCCTGGGAAACCCTTCCCTGTAATCCTGCACTTCATCCGGACCCAGCTGCGCGTATAAACTATACCGCATGCCAAGTAATACACTTAGCCGTGGCATCAGTTTAAATTCGTCTGAAACATACAGTGCATTTTCGATCCCCATCTCCTCTCCCAGCAAAATGGGAACCCTTTTGGATTCCTCTCCATAAGGCAGTATATCTCCCCTGTTCAGATCATACAATATGCTTCCGATTCCAAATTCAATTCTGTGGTTATTCATTTTCACCGAAAGGAAATCGGCCCTTAGCTCCGTATGGTTTATGGAATAGTCGTGGCTGTATGCTTCCGTTATATTTTTCTTATCGATGGTTGAAAACCGGTACAAACTGCTGGCTACGGAAAAATCGGCCGAGAGTGCCTTCGAAAAATTGTGTTTCCAGGCCAGGGAACCGCCGCTGTTGGAATAACGGTAATCATTGATTACAGACAGGGAAAACTGATCCGAACTCTGGTACAGGAAACCCTTCACCTGGTTCTTTTCATTGATCTCTGCATTGATACCCAGCGTGCCATCGTAAAATGAGGCATTACTCTGCTGCAGGTCCTGGTCATTGATCCTGTTCAATATCCAGTCGGAATAGGTACTCCTGGCACTTGCCACGAATGTAACCTTCTCCTTAACAATTGGACCCTCCACCGAAATGTGGCCCGTAATCGGGCTAATGCCTCCCTGTGCATAGAAGTTGTTCTTGTTGCCCTGGCGGGTTGTTATTTCGAAAATTGAAGCGATTCTTCCTCCATACTTCGAAGGCACGTTATTTTTATAGAGTGAAAAGTCGCTGATGATGTCCGGACTGAATGCGGTAAAAAACCCGAACAGGTGGGAGGTGTTGTACACGGAGATCTTGTTGATGTAAAACATATTCTGATCCGCCGAACCACCCCGTACATTGAAACCGGTGGCACCCTCTCCGGCATTCTGTACCCCTGGCAGCATCTGGGCTATCTTCAATACATCCTTCTCACCCAGTACCAGCGGGATCTCCTTAACTGTTTTTGCTGATATTCTGTCGAAACCCATCAACATCCCTTCCACATTGCTTTGTCGCTTATTGACAAGCGTCACCTCCTCCAGTTCAATAAGTTCGTTTTCCAGTTCAATGGTTAAATCACCGTCCGAGAGCAGATTCAACCCATAGGATGCATCTTTCATGGCCATATGGTTCACCACGATGTGGTACCTCCCGGCCGCAAGCTGCAAGCGAAAATTTCCATTCTCATCTGTGATGGTTCCTGACCCTGTCTCCTTTACAAAGATGGTAGCACCTATCAGCGCTTCCTGGTTCAGGTTATTAATGATCCTGCCATTCACCTGGCAGTATTTGCCATTTTCGTTATATTGTTTGCTGCCCACTGTAAAAAAACGTGCCTGCGAAATATCTTTGGTGGCCAGGTACTGTAAACCATCTTCAACAATGTCGTTACGAGATGGATCAGATGCCCGCTCCCTGGGTTGAAACACTTCGAAATCGGGCAGGTCCGGAACCACCTGGGAACCTCTGAAGAGAAAAATATCTTGATCATGCACAAGAAAGTCTATTCCGGTTCCCTGTAACAGGTTCTTCAACGCTTCATCTATGCCGGTGCCCTTATCAATCTGTCCGATCATTACAGAATCAACCCACTCCTCCTTAAAGTAAAACCGCAGCCCCTCTTTTCGTTCCGCCTCTTCAGTGAATTCAGTAAATGAAATGCCCGTATAGAATCCTCTCAGGACGATATGGTCCTGACTTAATATGGGAAAGGAGCAGAGAATGATCAGGATGCTGATGAAAAAACGGGTCATGTTGTCAATGAAATTAGTTCTGTTCGTTTTGATTTTCAATAATGGTCCGACAAAAATGAATTACCTCTTTCATAGCAACATCATCTGTCCTGTCAACTTTTATTTTATTTGATCTTAAAAATTCCCTCACCTGTTTTTTTACTCCATCGGGAAATAATCTTACAAACGACCGGTTGTTTCTGAATCTCGAAATCTTTTCCCCTGTCAACAGGTACCGGGCTGGTTTGGCGTCCGCGAATACATAAATTTTGTAGGCCCCGTTCTCATGTGATTCATTCCGCGATTTATTCCAGAAATAGTAACACGATAGCTTCTCCCCCTCAGAAATAACCTGATAAAATGACTGGTTTTTATTATCGAAGGTCATCGATTTGAACAGCATGCCATGTATCCTGAATTCCGAAATAAATTCCCTGGCAGGTATGCTCTGGACCATTTCACTTCCATTGTGCTGATTCATCACAATTTGCTGGTTGAAAATATCATATTTCATCCCGATCCCCTCATAGAGCTGATCCCGGTATATAATTGACCCGTTATGAAATTGATTGTCGTTTAAAAAAGGATGCCCCTTTGCCCCCATGTATGGGTACTCATAGAAAATTCCGTTCTGAAGCAGCGGGTTTTCACCGGTTCTCTCTTGGGTAAGGGTAAAGATTTCATGGAACAATGAACCATGTTCCGGAGCAAAAATTTGCGCTCTCACTGTGGAATGTACAACAATGCAGATTACAATAATGGAGATTCTTCTACTAAACATATACATCAGCTGGTGTCAGATTTATCTTTGAACAGACAGGAAAGTCAATGTTCTGGTATTTTTGTGACTTGCGAATTTAGTTATTTTCCTAAAATTTTGGACCCTGTCCGCTGAATAATTATCGGTAGAAGTAATGTTATCTGGCAGGAAAATAAAAGTTCAATGATCTGTTCCGGATGCGAGTGTTTTCAATTTTTTGGGAGAAAATGTGTTGTAGCTGGTTGTCCGCCTTGTTTAAAACACCACCTAACACAGCCGGAATTCACTTGTAGTGATTACCTCCAGGTCTACCCAATTCCAAACTAACCATACCAACTTCACTCACTCCTCCATGTAACGCTCCTACCCACTTCGCTTACTGTAAACCCTGACCTCCTCCTCAACAACTATGGTCCAGTCTCCGCTTGTCTCACTC
>JBBDIE010000160.1:0-14712 GCA_040880545.1 Bacteroidales bacterium
AAGGTGCTGCCAATTGTACCCCGAATCTGTCTGTTGCATCTGTTCCTACAGTAACAAAGTACTGGGTGGAACCCATCATCTCATCAGCACTGAAATACAGTATCGAGTTGTCAGCATTCCAGATGAAATCCATTCCTCCCAGTGGAGGTGTAAATTCGATGGATTTTTCAACGGTAGTGTCAATCATCCCTTTCGAGAACCGAAGCTCAAATGGAGATGTCACTGGCACTTTATTGGCAAGATTTGCAGGGAATGTATAAAGAACTGTTGGAGGCTCCGGAAGTGTTTTAAACGTAAATGTAGTATCTGCCAGCATATTTAAGCCCGCATCGCCTGCACCCTTCACACTTGTAGTAATGGTCACAAGATATTCAGTGGAATATGGCAGTTGGTCATGTGATATGGTTACCATATCGCCTGTTTCATTCCATGCAAATGCCTGGTTTGGAAGAGCCGGGTCAAAAGTGATGGCTCCTTCAGCTGAACTCTGGGTAACAGGAACATCGAATTGAATCACATAATCAGCCGTAGTCTCTACTGTTGTATCAGCGTGAGCCGGCACTGTTTCAGCAACAGCCGGTGGTTTGGGTTCAGCATCAACAACATTAAACTCCAAACTGTAAACCCTGTAACCTACATCCGAAGTGTCAGCTTTTGATAAATAGAGGATGTCGGAAAAATACCTCATGTTATATTCTGCCATATCAAGATATAGTTCAGGGGGATGCGGATCACCATCAATTCCATCAAGAATAGGCCATATTTTGTCAGTGTCATGGTCTTTGATAAGTGCGTGTGCATTATCACCACCAGTTACATCATTGTATCCAAATCTGACAAAATCAATACCGACCTCTCCGGTAAGTTTAAACTGCATCCATTCATTGTCCTCACCCTCATCATCAATTCTTCTCTGGTTTTCTCCACGCACACCCAGACCGCCTCTGTTACCATCAGAATCTGAGCCAAGCTGTATCCGGCTCTCTGCTGTTAGAATCAGGGAAAATGATTTCCCAAAAAGAGCTGCATTGGTTGTTGCTCCAATAGCTGCATTGTCCCAGGTGTTGAGCACATCGACAACAGGTTGATATGTTGTAGGAGTAGACACATCAAGACCGATTTGGCCCGTAGCGCCAATCGTAAACGCAAATTCAACGTATGGATCTCCTGCATCTTCTACAGCATCATCTCCATATCCACCCAGTCCGGTTCCATTAAATCCTTCGTTTCCGGATCCGTAATCACCACCATCCGGGTTTGTAAACTCCAGGACAATATCCTGGGCCTGAAGATTCAATACAAAGCCGCTCATCGCCACAATGAAGCAGGCTAATAAAACTTTTGTAATATTTTGCTTTTTCATAATATTCTATTTTTTTTAGTTACACCTTTATTGTATTACAATCAATTTCCTGACACTATTCTCCTCTTTATCTGATACAGTGACAAAATAGCTACCCGCCTTCATGTCGCTCAGGTCGATTTCGTCACTATTGTAGAGGGATTTCATCAGCTGGCCGGTAATACTGTGTATACTTACGGTAGAAACGCTCATACCCCTTATATAAAGCACCTCAGATACAGGATTGGGATAAATCAATATATCCTGCAATGTGGTGTTATCTACATTAACCGGGGCAGCTGTTGTAAATGAAAATACAACAGGTTCCGCAAATGAAACACCATAGATATCGGTTGCATCTGTAGTTAATGTTCCAGTGTACTCTGTACTGGCTTCCATTGTCGCTGAAGATACAACAACCTTAGTGCCGGATCCGTTCCAGCTAAATGAGAGGTCAGAAAGTGCCGGTTCAAATGACAAAGCGTTTTGAACGCTATTGGTATTCATCGATTGCGAGAATTCCAGAATCATAGGAGTGCCCGCCGGAACATTCTTTGCTTCGTTAGCCGGATACGTTGACAGAATTGTTGGTGAATCCGGTAAAGTCTGGTAGGTAAAAACAAGATTCGTCAGTGCATTTGCTCCGCCTGCAGCTTGAGCGGCTGTGCTGATTGATAGTTCATAATCGGTGAAGAAAGCAAGGTCATCAGAAGTGATGGTTAATTCATCGCCAACTGTGTTCCATGTATTCACCCTGTTTGTCAGCGGTGGATTAAATGTTACCGCGGCTTCCGTTACTGCAGTGTTCATTGCCATGTTGAAAAGTATCACAAAATCGGTAGCAACATCAAGACGCGCACCGTCGGGCTGCGGGGAAATTTCTGCAACAGATGGGTTGGTCGGTTCCATCAAGGTAAAAAACAGACCCAACAGTCTTCCGCCACCAGCCAAAGTGTCACTTTCTTTAACTGTAAGTTGCTCTGTTGCGAAGCGCAGTTCCAGTAAGCCTGGATCAAAAGCGATGACAGAATCGCGAACAAAAGTTGTGTCAGTATCAGTATAGATAAAATGGCCTGCAGGAGTAAAGAACAGGGAATCCGTGTCATGATCACGTATCACGAAATGGGCATTGTCGCCACCACCACGTTCAGTGGGTTCGTACATCAATGAATCGATCTTCAACCCCACTCTACCTTCAAGCGTAATGTACAGTTCCTCCGAACCTCCACCATCAATACGGCCTGAATTCTGCCCCTGGATACCTAACCCTCCTTTTTCCCGGCAATCCAGTCGCTTGCCATTGGTTGTTAATACGAGGGAAAATGTCTTGCCAAAGAGGGAAGCAATGTCTGTGGTCCCTGCATTGGGATCATCCCAGGTATCAACAAATGCGATAACGTCTGCGTCATCAGAGGGAGTAACAGCATCCAGAGCAATTGCTCCGGCTCCATCTATTGTATAGTTCAGATGGAGTGCATCTCTTCCTGCAATTCCCTCTGTTCTATCTTCTCTATCATCTCCGTTCTCGAAGATAACTTTTGCCTGTCCTTGTAAATTTACAAAGCAGGCACTTACTGCTAAAATGATTACAACAGTAAAAACTTTTCCGAGTAGTTGTTTTTTCATAATCTCTGAATTTAATGTTTAGTATACATGTTATATTTCCAATTTGACTTATTCTTTATAAACGGTAACCTTGTATTCCTCAAAAGTCACATCCGTATCAATAAATACAAGGGAATCATTTACCTGGTAATCATCCGTTCCGTCGTTGTATATGTAATTCAGGTAAATGGTACGGTGCTTGTTTCCATTGTATGACTCCGATTCCGGATCGTCTTTGGTATAATATATTCCCGTGCCAATTACATCAACAGTTGTAGTGTCTGCCTGCGCAACAACAACATCCTGATTCTCATGATCAAATGTCAGCTCCAGGATGAAGCGTGCATCATCATCTGATGATATTCCGGCCGCATGGCCCATCATATTCTCTGTCAAAGATGTTGTAGTCAACACGGTTGCAATATTATCCGTAAGAAACCTAGCGGAATATATTGTTGTATCATTGGTCGCGAGATTCAGTCGTTGACCCCTGTACAAATAGTAACCATGGGTTGCATTGATATACCTGATGCCAAACAATGTGTAGTTCTTCGGAACTGTTTTCCAATGGTCCGGATTTCGTACATCAGCAGTGTCAGGCGACACTCCGGAAGCTACTTCCCCACTCAAAACAGAGTCGGAAACGGCACTAATAATTCGAAGTGGTATTACATAGTTTAAACCTGTGCTTAACGGGTCCTGGAAAAAGGCATCGTTCAAATCTATACGGGTCTTTCCACTTAATTTCCCTGATGGAATAGTAATTTCTAATGTAGCAGCATCAAGGAATGCGGCGTCATAATATGATTCGGGCAACAACATCAGCGTATCCCCTGTTGCTGTGTTGACAATGTTTTCAGCTAGCTCAGGAGCGTAGGCAATAGTGACAATCCTGTCGATCTGATTTTCGTATACTCCACCCATTGTAATACCAATCGAAAATGCCTTTTCCAAATCAATGAAATTATCACCAACCGATTCATCGCCAAGGATCAATGTACGTATGGGCATCTGAAATGGAAAATAGACCGTTGTGTAATCGTAATCATCAAATTCAATATCCCTGTTTGTACAAGAGAAGAGCAATATTCCTGTAAATAATATGGTTATTATCTTTTTCATGTCGTTCCTGTTAAGTAAATCTGAATTATCTGAGATGTATATCTTTGCAACTATATTACACTTCTAATTCCAGCCTTCGTTTTGTACCAGGTCATATTTCAGGGTCTCTCCATAGGGGATCGGACCGTAGATCTGGTAATCCTGGTAATTCCGTTTCTCCACTTCCACATATATGTATTGGGTTCCGTCTGCGGATACCTGTACTCCGTGAACGGGCTTTTTCATGACATCAATCATCTTCCAGCGTCTCAGGTCCCAGAAGCGCTGATTCTCAAAACACATCTCCAGTCGCCGCTCATTCCTGATTAAATCATCAAATGTTCCGTTACTGATCGTTAGATCTACATAAAACTGTGATGTAATACCTGCCCTGTTCCGAATGGCATTTATTACATTTTTCGCGGTATATCCGCCTATATCCCCTTCGGGTCCAACAGCCTCATTTGCCGCTTCGGCAAACATCAGCAATACATCCGTATAGCGTGCATATACGTAATAGTGCACACCATTTGAACCAACTGCAGGATCCACATTTACATTGATGTTCATGAATTTTTTCAGATAATATCCTGTTAAGGATTTGAAAGGATCGGAACTGCCAATCGCATCCTGTGATCCGGCAGTGGTTTTTACAACAAGCGTACTGTCACTTCTTTCAATCGTGGAGCCGTTATATAATATATACATTGACAGGCGGGGATCACGACCTGAGTAAGGATCTGAAGAATTGATCTTACTAATATCGGCCGGTATTCCGGTTACCAGCGGAAAGGCATTCACCAGTTCCTGGGTTGGATTGGTCCTTCCTTCTCCGTACAATGATGGAGGATAGTTGTTTACTTCCCAGCCATTAATATTCCTCCGCGATGAATACCAGAATACTTCAGGATGCACATTACCCTGAGTTACATTATTATTGCTGTAAAATTCCAGATGATTCCGATTTCCAGGCCCGATTAATGATAGCCCTCCATTCAGATCCATGAGTTCAGCGGCGGATTCAGCCGCCTGCTGGTACGTATATGATGATCCTTCTGAATATGCAGGGCTTGCAGCATACAATAATGTTTTCGTCTTGATTAAGCGTACAGCTAATCCATTGATCCTGTTCGTAAAATTTGAACCGTACCCGAGTTTGTAAAAACTGTCACCAACGTCTCTGTACCTGTCAGGCAATAGGGCAATCGCACTATCGCAATCGGTTATAATGAATTCGACAAGCGCATCAAATGAAGAACGCGGAATCACATAGTCATCCGGGTTGCTTGCATCAAGTACACGGTCTACAATAGGAACCCCGAGCATTTCTCCATTTGCTCCCCTACCGGCATGAGCCTGTAAAAGTCCGAAATAGTACCATGCGCGTAATCCATAGGCTTCTCCTTTCAGTCGATTCGCGAACATTTCGCTCACGTTATCAAATTCCCAGTACCAATCCACTTCTGATGTTTCCGCTAAAAATGTATTGATATAGGCGAGGCTTTCATACGCACCGTTCCAAACCGAAAATGGATTGAAGTTTGATGTCCAACCGCCGTCGTTGGCAGTTTTTACATTTGCATCCTGAATATTGGTTACAGCATCATCACTACCGTATGCCAGGTTGAAATTGTTATGATTTTGAGGGAGATCCCTGTAGGCTGTCAGCAGTAAACCTTCAGCGTAATTTGTATACGACTTCACATCCTCCAACGTATAAATATTAGAGACATCCGGTTCCAGAAGATCACAACTGGTGAGCAATAGAACCGGCATCAAAACTGTTATTATAATATATGTTAATCTCTTCATATCTGTATATTTTATAATAAATTTTTGCCTCTTAGAACGAGGTTAAAATACCCAAAACCACGCTTCTGGTCCTTGGAGCACTATAAGGATTGACTTCCGTATAGGCTTTATTTTTGTTAAGCACAGCAAGATTGCTTCCTCTGACATAAATCTGAGAGTCTTTCAGGAAGGATAATGCACTTCCTCCATCAAAATGATAGGTCAACTGAATTGTAGGGAGCATCAATGAGTTGTTCTCAAACAACCAGTAACTCGAATTTCGATCATTGTTCCCTCCGCTTCGGGTGGTCAACCGGGGATGGATAGCGCTTACATCCTTATTATCCGGACCGTAGGCCTGCAGAGCATATTCTGAATACTTCACATCACCGATTATCCGGAAATAATCCAGATTCCTGAAATTATCATCTCCCAGTCTGCCTACGCCAAGAATATAAAAACCTATGTTCCTGAACCGGAGATCTAAATGGGCGCTCACCTGTGTACGTCTTTGATTACCAACAATGCGCTGGTCCAACTGGTTGATAAGTCCGTCATCGTTTTGATCCAGGTACTTGATATCACCCGGCTGAACACCTCCAAACGTTGGTTCAGGAAGTCCATCCACCAGCGATCCATCCGGATTAAAATCACTATCACCGTACAAACCATCTGCAACCAGTGCCCACAAAGCATCTGAGGCAGTGCCTTCCCTGAGGAGTGCTGCATCCACACCTTCATAAAAAGGTTCATCTATCTGGGTGATTACCGGATTGATGTTCATCACGTTACTCCCAAGCGTTATATAGAAATCATCTCTAACCCTGTATGTGTAATCAAATCCAAATTCAATCCCGGTTGTCTTGTAACTGTTGAAATTATCATATACCAGGTCTTCGAATCCCAAAATCTGTGGATAGGTAAACCTCATCTCAGTAAGATTACCAATAGAATGACTCTGGAACCAACCCAGATCGAGGCGAAGTGAATTGTTCAGTAATACTGCCTCCAGACCTACTGAAATGTCCTCGCGCTTTTGAAGGAGGAGCTCGTTTGATGCCGTGGAAATTACAGTTTCATTGTTGTCCCTGTTCCCGTTGCTGTAAACAAAGTTGCCTCCCCTCACGTAAGTATTGGCATATCTGAAATAATCTTCATTACTATTTCCCCAATTATCATTTTTTGAGATACCGTACGAGCCCCTTAATTTCAGATAATTGATCAATGCAACATTATCCATAAAACGCTCCTCGGAAATGATCCATGCAGCCCCAACAGCTGGCGCTAATTCAAAATTATCACCAGCCGGCAATTTCTTTGAACCAATACGCATGAGCGATCCCTCAAGCACATACTTTTTATTGAACATGTAATTCGCTGTCACTCCGTAATGCAATAAAGTCTCATCCTGAAACGATCCTTCAGTAGATAAGACATTTCCATACAGAATGGCCAATGCGGATACGTCGTGCATTCCGAAACTTCTATCGTAGCTTAGATTTCCGTAAAAATTTATACTCCGATTGTATGTGGATCTGCCATCGTTGGTGCTGTATTGGTCACGGGGCACATCTGTACCATGTATGATTACTGTATCCAGAACACCCAGGGAATCAACCACAGGTTCATAGATGGAATAATCATATAATTGCTCGGAGTATAGTGTGTTATAGAAATTCATTCCAGCGTATCCTTTTGCAGTAAGCCCCTGGGTAATGAAGCCTAAATCAACATCCAGGTTGCTGCTGAATTGGGCAAGGGATTGCCTGTAATTGAATTTTCCGTTTTGAACCAGATCGCCAAGGATTTGATTGTTCGCATAAGTGGAATTTCCTCCCAGGACCTCTCCATCGTGCAAATTGGCTTCTTCAAGTACAAAATTCCTTGCTGAGTCATCCTGGATCAGATTGGGATCCCATAATAACGGGTATGCATTGGGCAGAATAGTTGCGAATCTACTCCAGTAGTCACCTACGTTTGGTCCCTGATCGATAGTTAACCTTGCCACGGCCTGAACACCCATTTTCATGTAATCATTGATCCTGAAGTCAAGATTACCTCTGAAATTGAAATAATTATTGATTTCTGGTATCTCAGTATTCAACCAGCCGTTATCATTTCCAAATTCCGTGTTTACATAGTACTGGGCATTCTGATCACCCCCCGACATGTCAAAAATCACATTTGTGCTGCTCCTGTAGTCACGCAGGAAATCATCCGTATAAAATTCACTATCCGGATAAATTGCCGGTGACGCCCCACTGCGTGTCATCTCAATATCCTCCTCGCTGTAAATTGGAGTCAATCCGTCATTCGCAAGTGCTTCATTATATTTATCCATGTAATCTGAGGCATTCAGGAAATTGGGCAGCGCCCGTGCCTGGGAAATAGAATGCTGTGCACTTACCCTGATCTGATTCTTACCTGGCATTCCTCTTTTTGTATTGATCAGGACAACACCCTGATCACCCATTGCCCCGTATAATGCTTTGGAAATCGCGTCCTTTAATACCACGATGGTCTCAATTTCCAGCATATTCAGGTTATTATAGTAGAATCCATCCTGACGAACCCCGTCAATTACCACAACTGCATTGCCAGTTCCCCATGTATTATAAGTATCGAAGAGTCCGATAACCTTGCCGTTTATTGCTGAACCAATATCAGTCCTCGAATCCCTCAGAAATTCCCTCTGTGCATCAACTACGGCAACAGATCCGGTGAGCCGGTCTTTGTCTGTTTCATCAAAATAGAGATCAACAGTTTTGATGTTACCTCCAGAACTGTCCTGCAAGGCACTAAGGTTCAGCATTTCTCCCTGAGTCTCCTGGGCTGTAAGTAGTCCTGACAATGCTGAGGTCATTACCAGAGATGAAAATATAATTTTGATATTCATAATCTTCATAATTTCTTACCAAATAAGGTTATACAATTACCATCCAGGATTTTGTTCCCATGTTGCTGAATAAAAGACATCCTCATCAAGGAAAGGCATCCAGTAGTGTGCGTCCTTGAATACAAAATTTCCACTGTCTGGTGCTTTCAAACGTACCACACTCTCGTCGTCAATGGAATTTGCAACATCTTTATTACCACCAACCAGATCGAATTTCAATACTTGCAGCGGTGTTCCGTCTTTATAATGTGCGATCTTCCATCTTCGGATATCGTACCAATATGACCCCTCATACGCCAGCTCAACAGCCCGCTCATTTCGGTAAAGACTCCTGAATGGATCCAGGTTGCCAACATATGCTTCCTCCTCTGATAGTGGCATAAGATAGTCATAATCTGCCATGGTACTAGTGACATCCGGCATGCCAGCTCTTGCCCTAACGATATTAACCGCATCTGCAGCAGTCATCGATCCGCCTGCCGGAACAGCATTATAATTACCGCTAAGTTCGTAGGCTGCTTCAGCATAGGTCAGATATATATCCGCTAACCTCAGGTAAGGAGTGGCATAACCATTGCCTTCGTAATCCGGGTTATTCACACCATCGGCAAAATACTTACGTACGATAAAGCAATTGAATTCTTTTGCTCTCACTCCCGCAGCCTGGTTGATTACTTTCGTCCCAACCGTATCTCCGTGGACATAGAATACTTTGTAGAATCGTGGATCCCGACCCTTCCATCGCTTTGCAGGGTCTTTATCATATTCATTTCTGTAGCGGGTTCCGTCTGCCATCTCAAATTTATCAGCATACTGACAGTTCCCCTGGGCACCGTCCTGATTTGTCAGTTGAAAGTCGCCATAAGCTCGTCCCGCAGTTTGTCTCACCGTTATAGCACCAAAAGCATCCGTCGGCTTCTTCCATAGCACTTCCGGGGTGCCGGGCTGTATGTCTCCATCGGCCAACACAAAGTTTCGTTGATAATCCTCCCACTGCGCCAGCCCATCTGCATTTACCGCCGGCATACCCGGAGGTTGCCGGCCCACGATACTTTTGGCTTCGTCGATTACATCTTCGCAGGCAACAATACAGCGTGCAAGAAGATCATCATCGTAGTCTGTAACGCCTGTCGAATATTCGTTGAAAAGGGGACTGGCCGAATGTTGCAGTGCTTTGGCAATATAACCCAGTGCAGCAGCTTTGGTGGGGCGCCCCCAGTTGATGATCGGATCGGGCCACACAGAAGGTAAAAGCGCTGCTGCGGCTTCCATATCTTCTGCGATACGTTCAAAAACAGCCTGGCAGTCGTTATAGGTCTTACCATCTTTTTCATAGGACCAGTGCCGTTCCATGTATTCATATTCCGATCCACTTGGGATAACGGAATCTATATAAGGAATGGTTCCCCATATACGTACAAATTCATAATGCCAGAACGCCCTGTAGAACAGCGCCTGTCCTTCTAACCAATTCCGCTGCTGAGGAGTGGATTCAACAGGTGATCCGGCATTTACCTTTTCAAGGCAGATGTTGGCAATCCGCACCGCTTTCCACATGTGGGAATACAGTCCGAAATTGGCGGCCTCGTGTGAACTGCCTTCGTCATGTGGGAAAAAAATTGAATGGGCACCCATTAACCCACCTCCTGATCTTGCATAAAGGCCCAGGTTCGCCTTGGTAACGGAAAAACCTGCATAAGCGACGGCTTCTCCTCCCAGGGCATGAACACGGCGGGCTCCTCCCCTGGTATAGTCTTTCATCATTACAGGCAATTGATCCTGGAAACCCTGAAAGTTTCTGTAGGTGGAAAAAATATCCTCCTCGGTCAATCCGGCTTCAACCGGAATCTCAAGGTATTCTTCACAGCCCGTAAATGAAATCATCAGGGCAAGTATCAGTAGGTAATATGTTGCTTTATTATTCATGGTGTCAGTTTTAATCTTCTCTAAGTTTAGAATTGTACTCTCAGACCAAAGTTTACCTGTTTTTTTGTAGGATAATTCTTGAGATCATGATTGGCACCCACGCCGTCGTCTGGCATGATAGACCACATCCAGAGATTTCTTCCATTCACATAAAACTGGATCCTGGCAATCCCGATTTTGTTTGACCAATCATCTGGCAAACTGTATGCAACCTGAGCGGCCTGAATTCTGAAGAATGAACCATCGTATCTCTGATAATGACCTGTTGGGTCCCATTTTGACCCGCGGCTGAGTGCAGGGTAATTCGCATCTATACTGTTATATGTCCAGCTTCTCTCCAGCAAATAATTTGGAATAAATGCCCTTTCATAATTAAATTTGGAATCGCTTATATTCCTTGTTACGTTGTATGCTCCGACAAACTGGATGGAAAATTCCAGTCCCTTGTAATCCGCCCCAAGTGAGATTCCATAGTTGTTCTGTGGATACACCGGATATCCGTATGGAACGACATCATCTGCGCTTTCGTAGAGTCCGTCAGCATCAAAGTCAATCAGCGCTACATCACCTGGCATACGCTGCTCATTCTGACCCCCGGTTGAAGATCCCGGCGTGGTGTAAATATCATCCCAGCTTTCGATTATTCCCGATGCCATTGAAGTACGTGTCTGGTTCAGAGGGAACCCTGCCTGGGCCCTGTATGAGGGTGTCAATGGAGGATCCTCTTTAAAGATAATTTCACTTCTTGCAACTGACCAGTTGGCTTTGGCCCAGTAATTAAAAACATTTGATATAGAATTACGGAAGGTCACTTCAAACTCCATTCCGCGGGATTTGGCCTCCCCCAGGTTGGCAGCAGCAAATGCAGGAACGCCACTAATAAAAGGCACGTTGCGCTGATTTGCCGCAATGAGCATATCGTAACGGTATTCATCCCACAGATCAACTGACATCGAAATCCTGTTGTTGATAAAACCAATGTCGAATCCAAGATTTTGCTTTCTGGCGGTTTCCCAACGCAGGTCCGGATTTCCCGGTGTTCCCTCAGATGTGCGTATATACCCATCGTAATCAGAAAAGGGATAACCGAAACGTGATTCCTCTATGTCAGTAGGTCGATCGTTTCCAATATCGGGAATGGCATTGGAAAACAGCTCCCAGACAGTATAGTAAGGCCATTGACCCCCTGCATTGACACGGTCGTTTCCAACCAGCCCCCAGGAATATCTGATCTTAAGACGCTCAAGCCAATCCATGGATGCATCCTGCATGAAAGGCTCATTGGTGATCATCCAACTACCACCGATAGAGGGAAAGAGCTCAAATCTGTACCCGGGTCCGAATTTTTCTGATCCGTTATATGCACCGTTCACCTCCAGGAAGTAACGCCTGTCATAATTATAAGTCACACGTCCGACCCAGTCTTCGCGTTTTCCGGGCCAATTGCTTCCTCGAACCTCTTCCTGGCGGCTGAACAATGCTGTTCCAGTCACATCATGTGCACCAAATGTCCGACCATAATTCAGCCGGGCCTCGTAGTAAAGGTTACGACGGTTCCTGTTGGCTCTGCTTTCTGGTGCGCTAAATGATGTCGGCTGCTCAATCCAGCCAAATCCAGCCCCGACAGCACCTCCACCTCCTACATCCCATACTGTTGTAGGAAAAGACATATTGGCCGTATCTCCGTCAGCTAATCTATAGATCCCTGCTTGCTGGTCATAATACCCACCATTTAAATAAAAATCTTCATCAACTGTTTTCGTAAGCACACCATCATCTCTCACCTCAAGACCGTATGCTTCAAACCTGTTATCATAGGCAACTTTGGCCGAAAATTTTAATCCCTCCGTAATGAATTTCAGGTCCTGCTCAAGCGTATAATCCATATTAATGGTTGTGTTATTTTCGGCTTGAATACCACTGGTATTCAGTTCATAATAAGGGTTATACGCATTTAAGTCATAGTTCCTGGCTCCATACACACCATCTTCATAGATGGGAACCATTGCGTTTGGCGGATATGCGCTGATCGCATCAAAAACACTATTTACCCGGTATCCGGGAAGTGAATTCTGAAAAGTCTGAATCCCATAGAAATTGACTCTCAGATTGGTTAATGCGGTCAGTTTTACATCAAAATTGGATCGAATATTGATCCGGTCATAGCTGTAGCCAGGCTGGTAGCCCCTGCCAATATCCTGACCGTTAAACAGATCGCCTACATGGTTATAGCCTGCGTTTGCAAAGTACTTTAAGCGATCCGTCCCTCCCCGGACACTTCCATTTAAGCGGTATGACTGTGCAAAATCCTTGAAAATAAGATCCAGCCAGTCAGTATTAGGATAGGCGTAAGGGTAGGTATTGTCGCGATAGTAACCAGTCACTTCGTCTGAATAGTAATAATTCAGGCCAGATGATCCGTCAATTCGCCTGGTACGTTCAACGGCATAATTAAAGGCGTCGATCGCATCCACCAGTCCGGCCGGTTCAACGATTTTATTCCAGGTCTCCAGGGAATACTCACCCTCAACGGTAAACTGCGCTTTGCCTTCTTTACCGCGCTTGGTGGTAATCAGAATTACCCCATTCCCTCCTTTCACTCCAAAAACAGCGGTAGCAGAAGCATCCTTCAGGACAGAAATACTCGCTACTTCATTGATGTCGATGTCATCCATTTCACGTTCAATCCCATCCACCAGGATTAAAGGAGCTGAACTGTTCCAGGTGTTTTTTCCACGTATCAGTATTTCTGTTTCCCGGTGAATCCTTGAATCTCCTCCGCTTGGTAAACCGGAGGATGCGAGTACAGACATGCCAGGAATTACACCGGTTAATGCATCTCTAAGGTTAGATACATTACCACTGCTTCTGAGTTCCTCACCCTGTGCAACCCCGATCGCACCAACCACACTTTCTTTCTTCTGTTCTCCGTAACCGACAACGACAAGCTCATCCAGGCCTACTGTACTATTAAACAAGGTGACATTTATAACTTGACCCAGGTTGGTTACCTCAATCCTTTGAGTCTCCATACCTATGAATGAAAACACGATGAAATCTCCGATAGAAACACCATCCAGGGCAAACTTACCATCATTGTTGGTGATGGTACCAATTGTTTTTCCTGCTATGGTAACATTGACCCCTGGCATCAATGCTCCGGTCTCGTCAACAACGGTTCCTGTAATCAGACCTTGCTGGGCAATTACATTCACCGTTCCCAAGACAATTAGAAATAGGAAGAAAAAGATCTTATTCATAGAACTAGTTTTAGTTAGTTAATCAGAGAAGAAATAATTTCAAATAAATGTAAATGCGTTCGCTAAAAAAAAACTAAATATTTTATTAAAATCACACTTTAATTACTGTAGAGCTAAAAAAATAGAACATTTAAGGTCGTATGTATCTGATCAATGAAAAACCGCCATGGAAATTGTTTTATCAGCAAAACACTTATCATGTAATTAGGGAGGAAACGTAGCGATAATTTCCATGCCAACTTCCGATTCGAACCTGACCGGCCCCGTTTTGTATGGGATGAAGAATTTCATCCCTGCATTAACAGTATACGACTGATCATCAATGCGCACAATACCGGCTCCTTTTGATACAATCCCTATATAAAAAGTATTGTATTTTTTTTCAAAGTGATCATGTACGTCGATCCTGTGCACACGAAAACAGGGGGTTTGCTGTTCGTCAATAAGTATATATTCGGTACTCCTGCCTTGCTTGTCAAGAATACGCGGCTCGCAGAAGTACTTTTCCTTTATTCGTTCTACTGGATATGCTTCAAAGGAGAACATGGAGAGTGCAAAATTGATTCCGCGGTTCATGAACCTGGATTCTTCCGGTAAAACATATCCGCCACGTTCGAATTCAATGCGTACGGCAAGGTCGGTGGGTTCCATGATCTCGATCATAAAAACGCCTTCACCAATGGCATGGGGCATCCCACCCGGCACGAAGAATACATCCCCGGGTTGTATGCGGATTTTATCAAAGCATGAAAGTATAGCTTTTTCATCCTGCGTCTCAATATATCGTTTAA
>JBBDIE010000161.1:0-2397 GCA_040880545.1 Bacteroidales bacterium
TCGTAAACGGTTTGATGGCCCAGTTGATAATTACGGTCCAAACAACACCCCGGGGCTTTTTACCGATTTGTTTGATGCTGGTGAAGTCAATCTGGAGCATCATCGGGTAAATCATTAACCAAATGAGTACAGCTACAGGAATATTTACTTTTGCAAACTCGATGCTGCTGATAACTTCGATTGAATCGCCGAGTAAATAGCCCAGGCCAATTCCTGCTGCTATTCCAAGGGCGACCCAAATGGTCAGATATTTTTCAAAAAAACCAATTGTCTTTTTAGGTTTATCGGGAATGGTTACATCTTTAAATTTCTTATCCATTGCACTAAGGTTTAAATATTCTGTTGTTTTTTTGCGGTAACTGTTATACTATAAATTCCGGCAGCGGAATTTTTAAAATTTTTCAATTCGGTTTCATTCAGGTAACTGGCAAGTACGTTTTCAGGAATATTAATCGGTTTCTCTTTATGGATTTCAACCTGAGAAAATCCCTGCTTTTCTATAATCCCCAAGTATCCCTGTTTTTCAGTGGCACCCGAAACGCAACCGGCGTACATTTCGGCAGCTTCCTTCAGTTCCTCCGGCAGTTTTCCGGTGGTCACCACATCCGAAATACAAAAGTGTCCTCCCGGCTTCAGCACCCGGAAAATTTCTGAAAACGCTTTTTGCTTGTCGGGAACTAAATTGAGCACACAATTGCTGAGCACCACATCGAAGGTGTTAGCAGGCAGCGGTATTTCTTCAATATCGCCTAAAACAAATTCGATGTTTCGAAAGCCGGTTTTTGTTAAATTCTGCCGGGCTTTCCGAATCATTTCTTCAGTAAAATCCAGGCCCGTAACTTTTCCGGTTTCGCCAACAATACTGCGAGCCACAAAACAATCATTTCCTGCTCCCGAGCCTAAATCGAGTACCGAATTTCCGGGATTTATACCTGCAAATTCAGTAGGCAGTCCGCAGCCCAGGCCCAAATCTGCATCTGGATTGTAGCCTGCTACACCGTTGTATTCATCGCCAATCATGCTGAACTCCAGCTCGCCGCAGCAACCAGATGGGCCGCAACATCCCTGTTGTTGATCCAAAAGGCTGCTTTGGCCGGCAATTGAACCGTACTTTTCTTTTACAATTCCTTTTAAGTCTTTAACCTTCATTATAATTGGGGTTTTAATTCTTCTGTATAAAGTTTGTAGAATGCTTCTTCTATTTCATTCCTGACACGTCGATACTCACTCCAAATAAATTCATCCGTTCCGGTAGCTTTGGAAGGGTCTTCAAAACCCATGTGCAAACGGTTTTTGACTTTACCAAGAAAAGCCGGACAGGTTTCGTTTGCATCATCGCAAACTGTAATCACGTAATCCCACTCATCGCTGAGGTATGCATCCACCATCGTGGGTTTATGACCGCTTATATCGATTTTCTTTTCCTGCATTACTGTAACCGCACCGGAATTGACGGCGTCTGCCGGCTCAGTACCTGCGGAGGCTACATGCAGGTTGTTATTGAACGACTTTAAAAACCCGTGTGCCATCTGACTTCGGCAACTGTTACCGGTACATAAAATAAGTATTTTCATAACTATCAATTGTAAAAGTGTTAAACTGTTAAAATTCTATTAATTATTAAATCATTTATGCATTCACTCGTTTACAAATTAATTCCTCTATGCATTAGTTGTATTTAGCAAACACAATTTATCTGCCTGTTCAATTTTTTCGAGGAATCCAACCAGTAAATCTTTAAGTTGTTTTAATTTCTCAGGGGCAATACAGTACTGGGTTTTAGCCCCTTCAATTTGACCGATTATCAATCCTGTTTCTTTTAATTCTTTTAAATGTTGGTTCACGGTAGTGCGCCCCAGCGGAATTTCATCGGAAATACCGCCGGTAATGCAGGTTGGCGTTTTGGCCAGAAACTGCAAAATGTGCAACCTGGCCGGATGGGCAAGCGCTTTAAATAGTACTGCCATCTCTACCAGTTCCTTGTCAAATAATGATGTTTTCGATTGTACCATGATTTTTCAAATTATAACGCAAATATACGTCGTTTTTTTATTTAACGTATATATACGTCGTTCTATTTTATAAAAAACCCAAGTTGAATTAAAACTGAACAACAAACGATCAGTAATTTTTAAAGATTCTACATAAACTTGTCTTGTCTTGTGATAGAATTGGGGCCCGTTGGCTCATTATATTAAATACTCCCCCTCTTTCCATACAATATAAGATAAACGACCGGAAGAAAAATAAACACCAACAGCAACCCAAAGATCAAACCTCCAATGACCACGATGGCCATTGGCCGGAGCATCTCGGTTCCATCCCCCAAAAGCAGCGCCAGCGGCAACAAGCCAAAAAGACTGTTGATATCGGTAATTAAAATGGGGCGAAGTCGAA
>JBBDIE010000162.1:0-14688 GCA_040880545.1 Bacteroidales bacterium
TAGGAAAGAGCATTGACCGGATCGTTACCGGCCCGCAACACATTGGAATAGGTATGATAAGCCCGGGCCTCCAGCCATGGATCAGGTATTTTCCTGGCGTCACTGATCGCTCTCCTGCTAAACAGTCCGGCATTGTACATATCCCCGGTGGTATAATATACGTTGGCAAGCATATTTTCATTACGCGACAACGCTGCAAACAATGCTTCTTTCTCAAAGGTGTCGATGGCTTTGTTAAAATAATGAATGGCTTCCCGTTCATTTCCTAAATTGGTAAAACAAACGGCGGCATTGCTCTGCATCAGTGCAATCTCCTCCGGCTGAATAGCCAGATTTTCTGCTTCTTCAATGGCTGAAACATAGGCTACAGATGCCGACTGATTGTTCCCCAGCAATGTATAGTAATACCCGTTGTTATTGATTAGACGTACCAACTGTTCCCTGCTGTACACCTCTCTGTATTCATTCAGTAGAATTAAAGTGTAATGCAATGCACTGTCGTACTGTCCGGCTGCATCGAATACCGTAATCATGTCCTGAAAGATATCCATCAACTTTACTGTATCAGTACTATAGGATGGCAATAACGACCTGAAGGCACCTATCGCCACTTCAAAATTATTACCATGGTAAGCTGCTGTACCCAGTCTGGAAATGGTCTCCAATCGCAGTGGTTCCTTTTCCTCATATAAGAGCGGCACCATTTTTTCATAATAATCCTGTTCCCCGGAATATACCTGTTCAGCCCTGTAAGCCATGGCAATTTTCTGGTATATAGCAATTATCAGGGTTGTATCATTACGCGTTTCATAGGTACCTGCTGCCCGAAGAAAATAGGGCATACCTGCATCAGATCTCCCAGTAGCATGGTATATATCCCCCATAAGCTCCAGTATTTTTAGTTCTGTCTGTTTTGACTCAATGGTCATCGCCTCCTGGAGTGCCCTGTCGGCCAAATTCAGCGCCTCCGTGTGATGCCCCTCCCGGAACATCTGCAATGCCTCCATGTAACGACCGGCTACCTCCTCCTGAGCGCTTTCAACAGTGACCCTCTCCTGGGCTGCAATTCCGCCTCCCAAAAACATAAGGAATAGTAGTATTATCCCCGCAATTTTATATCTGTTCAGCACCTTTCTCATACCACTCCCTGTTATCTAATTCAGTTTATAGGACAATCCAACCCTGATTGTCCGCCGTAATTGCGGATTATACAGCAGACCTGGTTCCAGCATGGAGGGATTCGCTACTCCATACTTTTCATCAAATATATTGGTTGCTTTCAGATAGAGGTTGAGTTGATCACTGATACTGTAATTTGCTACTGCATTCATGGCATAATAGCCATCTGCCTTACCAAAAATTCCATCGTACAGCTCTTCAAATGGTATCAACACCCGCAGCCATTTACTCATCCAGTGGCTCTCAATATATAGGTAGAAATTGTCCGTTGGCTGCATGGAAACCTTCATTTTACCCGTATGCCGTGGTGAAAGTTTAAAGTATTCCTCCACGATTTCAACCACATTGGGCAACTTATCCTGACGTGCCTGAAAATACAGATGCACTTCCGCATTCAGTTTGATGGACCGGACAATATTTGTAAACCGGAGGGTGGTCTGACTGCCTCCTACCGTTGAAACTGAGTTGCCCAGGTTTACCCAGTGCCCTACAGAGTCGTTGATGATGCTGTTCCTGTCGATATTATCCGGTATATTCATAAACCATTTTGACTCCTGAATAGGTACAATATGATTTCTGATCCGGTAGGAAAAGAAAGTCTGCTCAAGGGTGAACCTTGGGGAGAAGTTAGTGACAAACCCAATTTCGAAAGTTGTAAATTTTTCCGGCCGCATACTTTCCGCAGGAACGGAAACCAGATGGATCATCGAATCATTCACCGGGTAAACCAGCGACTGGTAGATAAGTGATGTGGGAGGAATCTTGTATGCGGTACCAACAGACAACCTTATGGAGGTTCTGTCGGATGTTTTATGCAGTACTGCAAAGTGTGGACTTATGTTGTTTGTTCTCACCAGGGTATTGATGTCATTCCTGATTCCACCCAAAAACCTGAAATTTTTCCATTGGGTATAAAATTGTAAAAACGCAGAAGTGTTTGAAAAGAGTACCGGGTTTATTCCAAATCGTCCAAAAGGACTAATGTATGCAGTATCTATTTCCTGGGCATAGGCATCGTACAGGCTTCTGTCGAATGGGCTGGTGAGATAATTCGTAGTTGGCAGATTGCCGGACTGTGTATAGGAGACTCCAGCAACTGACTCTACCTTTTTGAACAAGGTAGCTGAAAATACCTGGCTGAATTCAATGTCATTTGAGGCGGAATAACGGTAGGCTTTTTCTGTAAAAACGTTTTGTGTCAATCCCTGGCTGGAATTATTATCCATCTCGTAAGCCAGATTGTTTAGTTGGGTAGTGGAGGTAAATTTCTTAAACTTCTTCGTATAATTGAGTGAAAATTGCTGAATTCGTTCTCCCCAAAAATTCTGGGGGTTGTTGTATTTATAGAAAACCGGTGACAGGCCAAGGGAACTGTGTGTATTCCGGTACATGTAATTGTATGAGAGCCCGAATCCCCTGTAATTCAATTGCATTCCAAGCATGTTTGCCCCGGAACTGATCGCTTCCATATCGGGCATTGTCAGACTCCCTTCATAATTTTCTCCATAAAATTTTTGCTTGAATTCTTCCACGGTAATACCATTCTGCTCAAGTGTCGGTTCATTCACCTCCCGCGGGTTAATCGTAACTGCCCCGATGGTAAGGTTAGAACCCCTGGACTGGTAATAATTAAGCGGATTGTACAGCCCCTCCTGTGCATAATCCAGGTTCATATCGTTTAACTCGTACCTGGAACCGTAAAAATTGTACTGCAGGATGTTATTATTTTTGCCGCCCTTCCCGCCAACAGAGAAGTTGATATAGTTATGCCCGTTTCTTCCAAGGCTGATATCTCCCCGCACAAAAGCACCTTCGGTTGCTTCCCTGGTAATAATATTAATTACCCCTGAAACCGCATCGGCTCCATACACCGCTGATGAATTACCATAGATAATCTCGATTCGCTCCGCCTGCCGGATAGGCAACTGACTGCCAATGGGCATGCCCGCAACGACAGAGGGCTTTACCGGGACCCCATTGATCAGTATCTTGGTATAGAGGTTTCCCGTCAGGTTCCATATCTGGAAACTTTCCCCAAGTTCACCTGTTCCCGGCATGGATACCTGTATGCCCGGCAATGCAAGTAATACTTCGGTAAGCGTGGTGTACTGGTTTTTATAGATCTCCTCTTCCGTGATCACATAAACCTGTAAAGGCACTTCATCAAGCCTTTTGGAGATCCGACCGGCTGTAATCATACTCATTCGGGATGAATCCACCGGATAATTCAGCTGATCAATATCCAGCGTGCGAAGCGGAATTTGTTTGCCTGAGGTATCCACCTGGGCTGAAAGATAAATTCCGCTCATACAATAGATGATAACTGCTGCCAAAATCCCTCTATTCATATTCATCAGATCGGCTATCAGAATATTATATCAAATTAGTGTCAGAATAAAAACTCATATTATATGGCTGTACTTGATAAGAAAGCGTTAAGAGCAGGAAATGCGATGACTGAAAAATGACTGTCTTGAAGTCTGACATACGAGCTCTTGATCATTTCTTGCAAGCACTAATCAGAATCAAATATATAAAAATGCCTGAATCCTGATTGATTGCAACTTAATGATTATTATTTTCTTCTGAAACAACTCTCTCCAATCACGAATCCGGGTCTCCCCTTCGACTGAGCATAGCCGCAATGGACCTTGTACCAGGAAATTCATTAAGTATCAGGATAATGATCACGGTGATGGGAACGCTGAGCAACATTCCGGTTACTCCCCAGATGGCACCCCATACCGCCAGGGTTAGAAACACAACCAATGGACTCATATTCAGCGTGTTTCCCATAATACGAGGCTCCAATAAGCTGCCAATAGTTAGCTGAATGGCTCCTACGATAATCAATACTAATAACGGATGGGTGAAATCGCCAAATTGCAGGAGCGCAAAAACAGTGGGGAAAAGGGTGGCGATCAACGATCCGATATTGGGTATATAATTCAGTATGAAAATGATAAATGCCCAGAAGAACGGTGCATCCACTCCCACAAAAAAGAGTACAAAAAAACTGAGGAAACCAGTGCTGAGACTGGTAAGTGTCTTTATGGCAATATAATTGTTTATGGACCTGTCCACTTTCAGGAGGATCATACTAACACGATCCCGCTGATCCTTCGCGGGGTAAATCGCCTTCAGTTTCCGCTGAAAAATAGGCTCTTCAAGCAAAATAAACACCAGGTAGAGGAGGATCAGAAATGCATTCCCGAAAATGGAAGTAAGTGCCGAGAACAGGGAAGAGAGAATATTGGTGAAATTGAAGTCTTTGATGGCATCGGCAAAGGATTGTGACAGATCGATCTCAAAAGCGTCGTTGATCTTTTCAGCAACTACACCTATATTCTTTTCATACTTGGGAAAAGAGGATGAAAGCTGTTGTATGTTGCTCGATATCAATGATACGGTTAAGCTGAGCAAACTCAGAAGAATGATGGAAGAGAGTATTGTCAATAACCAATGGGGCCATCTTTCCATGAACGGTAACTTTTTGATATATGCTTTTAAAACCCTGATCACAAACCAGATAAGAACTGCTAATACAAATGGTATCAACAAAGATTCAGCATAGATTAGCAGCAATACGATGATCACAACCAGCAACAGATAATAAATTCTCTTTGAAAAGTTCATGCGTATATATTTAAAGCCATTTTTTTCTTTTGAAATATACTGTTAACAAGAGTACAACACCAATGATTATTATCCAGAAAAAGAGATATCCGTACTGCCAGTTCAACTCCGGTATATGTGTGAAATTCATGCCATATATCCCGGCGATAAAGGTAAGTGGAATAAAGAAGGCGGCAAATACGGTAAGCACTTTCATGATCTCATTGGACCGGTTGGAGATAATGGCATTGTATATCTCCATCTGGTCCGCCACCAGTGAATAATATACCTCTAACCGTTCATGGGTAATCACCACATGATCGTTCAGATCTTCGATAAAACTCCTGGTTTCGTCCCGGATAATATCGGATTCGGATTTCAGAAAAAAGAAGGTAAGCTCTTTTAATGGAAGAACGATCTGCCTCAAAAAATTTAATTCCGTTCTGTGCATGTATATTTTCTGCGATGTCTGCCGCTCTCGGTGTTCTAGAATCTCTGTCTCCAGTGCATCAATGGCATTTCCTATCTCAACAATCAGATCAAGATACGTGTCAACCATACAATCGAGCAGTGCGTATGCCAGGTAATCCGGATGATTGATCCTGCTCCTGTCTTTCGATTTCCTGATCCGCTCCCGCACATCATCAAAATGCTTTCCCGGCTTCTCCTGTAATGATACTACATAATTCTCCCCGGCAATAATACTGAGCTGATCCGCCTCAATCCGGTTAGTCTCCTTGTTCAATGACAAAAGCTTTGAAATAAAATAGAGCTTCTGATCATCCTCACTGTATTTCGGACGATGATCCGTATTCATAATATCCTCCAGTATCAGACTGTCAACGTTTAGTCTTTCTCCCAGGGTTGAAATTACCTCCGGATCATGAATCCCGTAAATGTTTATCCAGGTCAGCTCATTTTCATTGATCATTGAAAGCGCCTCATCAATGGTCTCCGTTTCTTTCTCTACCAAACCGTTCCGATCGTATTGCATTACCCGGATGATCACCTGCTCTGTTTGCTGTTTACCGATCAGGATCAGAGAACCGGGCTTTGTCCCTTTACTGAAACTTCTCCTCTTTATAAACCTTGCCATACCATTTTCATTTTATGACATGCAAGTTAAAGAATAAATTCCTTATACGACTTCAACCTGACCCCTCCCGGGTATGTAAAACCGGAAAACCCGGAAAATTTAGAAATCATGCACGCTAATGTGTCCATTTTCCCAAAACCGCCGTTATAATTGTAAGGATTACCAGGGTTTTTTATATATGTCATTTTGTCTCTTTTATAAAATATAAACTGTCATTATGTCATGTTATAAATAAGTTCATTCCTGAAGATTAACCTGTAATGCATTGTTACTATGTGTTATATGAGAATACGATTCTGTACAGGCATATCGTGGCTTATGATTTGAGGAGGGAGTAACAAAAACAGGAGAAAAAATGGATTTCAATAAGTTTACATTAAAGGCACAGGAAGCGGTTCAACGGGCGCAACAGACCGCCATTGAACACGACCACCAGGCCATAGAATGCGGACACCTGCTGAAAGGTGTAATGGAGGTCGATGAAAACGTACTTCCTTATATTTTCAAAAAACTGTCTGTGAACGGCAGCCAGGCAGAGGCGGCCCTGGATAAGATAATCGATGGTTACCCGGTGGTAACCGGAGGGGAAAAGTACCTGTCGGGGAGTGCAAATGAAGCTTTGGTGAAGGCACAGGCAGAGGCAAAAAAAACCGGTGATGAATTTGTGACTTTGGAACACCTGCTGATGGGGATGTACAAAACGAAGGATCCGGTTGGGCGTATGCTCAGGGATGCCGGCATCAACGAAAGTGATCTGAATTCGGCCATTCATGAATTGAGAAAGGGCGAAAAGGTAAAAAGCCAGTCTGCGGAAGACAATTACAATTCGCTGCAAAAATATGCTGTTCACTTAAATGAGCGGGCCCGGGAAGGCAAACTTGACCCGGTGATAGGAAGGGATGAAGAGATCAGGCGGGTTTTACAGATCCTCACGCGGAGAACCAAGAATAATCCCATTCTTGTAGGCGAACCGGGCGTAGGTAAAACAGCCATTGCTGAGGGTATCGCGTTCAGGATCGTAAACGGGGATGTCCCTGACGACCTGTTGTCGAAAGAACTTTACTCGCTGGACATGGGTTCCCTTATCGCGGGTGCAAAGTACAAGGGGGAATTTGAAGAGCGGCTGAAGTCGGTTGTAAAGGAGGTGGTAAGTGCAGCTGGCCGGGTCATTCTTTTCATCGATGAGATCCATACCCTGGTGGGAGCGGGTGGTGGCGGTGAGGGAGCCATGGATGCCGCCAATATCCTGAAACCTGCCCTGGCACGCGGTGAACTGCGAGCTATAGGCGCAACAACCCTGAATGAATTCCAGAAATATTTTGAAAAAGACAAAGCCCTGGAACGCCGGTTTCAAAAAGTGTTTGTTGATGAGCCTGCTGAAGAGGATGCGGTATCCATTCTCAGGGGCATCAAGGAGCGGTATGAAGGATACCATAAAATAAGGATCCGCGATGAAGCGATCATTGCAGCGGTGCAGCTTTCAACCCGATATATTACCGACCGGTTCCTTCCTGATAAGGCGATCGACCTGATTGATGAAGCTGCGGCTCATCTCCGGCTGGAGATGAATTCGAGGCCCGAATCCATCGATAGCCTGGAACGGAAAATTCAACAACTGGAGATTGAGCGGGAGGCGGTTAAGCGGGAGAAAAACAAATCCCGGGTGGATGTTCTCTCAAAACAACTCGCCGACCTGAATGATGAACATAAACAATTGATGGCCGTCTGGCACGATGAAAAGGAGATTGTCACCAAAATCCAGAAGATCAAAAAAAAGGTGGAAGATTTAAAGTATGAGGCGGAAAGGGCAGAGCGCGACAGCAATTTAGGGCGGGTAGCCGAGATCCGGTATGGAGAACTTCCATCGGCTGAAGCGGAACTGAATAAGACCATCGAACGACTGCAAAAGTATGAAGCAGATGGAAAACGGATGGTCAGGGAAGAGATCACTTCAGAGGATATCGCTGAGATCGTATCGCGCTGGACAGGAATTCCCGTAATGAGAATGTTGCAAAATGACCGGGAGAAACTGTTGCATATCGAAGATGAACTTAGAAAACGTGTAATTGGCCAGGATGAAGCCGTTGAAGCAGTATCGGCCGCAATCCGGCGTAGCCGTACCGGTTTGTCGGATGAAAAACGGCCGGTGGGTTCGTTCCTGTTCCTGGGTACTACCGGGGTGGGAAAAACCGAACTGGCCAAATCACTGGCTGAATACCTCTTCAATGATGAGTCGCTGATGACCAGGATCGACATGAGTGAATACCAGGAACGTCATGCTGTATCCAGACTCGTTGGCGCCCCACCGGGATACGTGGGTTTCGAAGAGGGGGGCCAACTTACCGAAGCGGTCCGGAGAAAACCCTACTCCGTGGTTCTGCTGGATGAAATTGAAAAGGCACATCCCGACACATTCAACATTTTGCTACAGGTGCTGGAAGACGGAAGGCTCACTGATAACAAAGGACGAATTGCCAATTTTAAAAATACCATTATCATTATGACCTCCAACCTGGGATCGGATATTATCCACGACAATTTTGCGGATTTTGGAGATACAGATGTGGAAAAGAGATACCAGGAAACCAAGAGCCAGATCTTTGAGCTTCTCCGTAAAACCATGCGGCCCGAGTTCCTTAACCGGATAGACGAACTGGTTATGTTTCGTCCGCTCAGAATGGAACATATTGAGGGAATTATCCACATTCAGCTTGATATTTTGCGTGACATGCTGAAAAAGCAGGAGATCAGCCTGGAAGTTTCAAAAGAGGCCATGGAACATATCAAAACAGCCGGATTTGACATGCAGTACGGTGCACGTCCGTTGAAAAGAGTGATCCGGAAAAAAATTGTGGATATGATCTCCATGGCCATGCTTGAGGGCAGGGTGGAACCCGGACAGCGGGTAGAGGTAGGATTCAGAGACGGGGAACTGGTTATTCAGTAACCATGTATCCTGCCCGGACCCGGAAAAGCCAACCGGGTCGACAGGTCAGATACTGGCGGTAATACCACCATCCACGAAGATCAGCTGGCCGTTTACGAAGCCAGAAGCATCGGAGGAGAGAAACAACACAGTTCCCACAAGTTCTTCAGGCTCTCCCCACCTTTGGGCCGGTGTTCTTCGGGTGAGCCAGTTGTCGAACTCCTTGTTCTCGTACAACGGCCTGGTCATGTCGGTCTTAAAATAACCCGGCCCGATCCCGTTCACCTGGATATTGTGCACTGCCCACTCTGTTGCCATTCCCCGTGTAAGCATTTTCAATCCCCCTTTGGATGCAGCATACGGAGTAACTGTACTGCGGCCCAATTCACTTTGCAGAGAACAAATATTGATGATCTTGCCCGAACCGCGTCTGATCATCGCTTTCACAAATGCGTTTGAGACCAGGTATGCCGATTTCAAATTGGTGTCTATCACCGCATCCCACCCATCTTCAGGGAAATCCTCCAACCGATGCCGCCGATTGATCCCTGCATTGTTCACAATAATATCCGGTACGCCCGGTTCAAGAGAAATCTGTTCAACGGCACGCCGGATCTCTTTCGAATCTGTTACATCAAAATTGGAAACAGATGCCTTATACCCCTTCTCCCGAAATTCCTTCAGCGTAGCCTCTGTCTTCTCCCTGTTTCGTCCGTTGATTATTACTGTCACACCATTGCGTGCCAGTCCCTCTGCCATGGTTTTCCCCAGCCCGCCGGAGGAGCCCGTCACCAGGGCAACTTTTCCTTCAAGATTAAATAATTGATCTGCCATATAGGTTAATTTTACATGTTTGCTTTAAATTGCTGCCAAAGATAAATTTTTCTGATACAGGTCCCTGCTCATAAACCCATTCCCCTGAATCGTAATCCGGTTTTTATTAATACAACCTGTCACTCTGGAACACTTCCTTCGTTTGCACCTCCATCATACTGAGCCTGCCCCCTTCCCATCCTGCTCCCGTATCCATGAGCCACACATTGCACAACCTTACCGGGTCCTCGAATCGTGACCTCGGTACACTTCTGTATCTTCCCGCCTGGTCACCAGCCGGTAAATTTAGCGTAGGTGTATGGCCCACAAATACCTCATCATATTCCGTCAGCTTTTCAGGCATATCCTTCAGTTCAAGGGCCCTGCTCACCAGGCTGCGATCCCAGATAAAATCTTCTTGTTGCTGATCTTCAATGGGATGTCTGTAATCGATCCCGCCGTGTACAAAAAGTTTTTTGTTTGCAATATAATAATAGGATGCCTTCCTGAACAATAGAATATGTTCCTCCGGAACCCCGTCACGGTAACTGTTCACCGTATCAGAGCCTCCCTGCTGCAGCCAGATCCCCTCTGTTTCTCCCCCCTCCATCCAGTCCAACGCCCACCGGTCGTGATTTCCCATGATCATGACCAGGTTCCTGACTTTCAACAACTCATCCACACACTCCTTCACCCGCGCCCTTCTGTCGCAAACATCCCCCAGGCAAATGAGCCGGTCCGATGCATAATCAAACCCCGACTTTCCCATACATTGAAGCAGTCCCTCGTATGCCCCATGAATATCACCGATTACATATGTTTTATTCATCCTCTTTTCCATAAAATAAAAATTTACCCGAACCATCTACCTGAACAATAAATTCGCTCTGGTAAAATTCGGGTCCCTTATGCCTCCACAGATAATATTACATGCTGTATATAGCATTTTTTGGTCAAAATATCAGTTTTTTTAAATTTATTTTCTTTTGGGGGCAGATATCCGGTTGCGATCAACTGATTGATCTTACGCATTACTGCGAAGATAACAGATATCTTAAACACTCCGGGCTCATTTCAAGGTCGGTTTTTTCTCAAACTGTCTGTTTCTGTTCATTATGATTATCTTGCAACAATAAAAAAATAACTCTTCCTGACTATGCATAAAAACAGATTTTTGTTCCTGGTAATTCTGGCACTCACCCTTTTCCGTCCGCTGACAGCGCAGGTACCCGACGGTGGAATAAGATTAAATGCCGAAACAGGTACAACCTTTCAAGAAATCGGTAATTGCACAGCAACAGCCATAGCCGTTACAGGACAGGAATTTACCGAAGGTATCCGGATCGCTGTAGGATCAACAATTTCCAACACGTGGGATGCCCAGGTGAAGTTTCCGGCAATTGCAGGAATCGAAACGGGGGATGTGCTGTTGGTTGCATTCTATGCACGCACGATCTCATCACCTGTTGAAACGGGTGAAGGCAACGTGAATGTTATCGTTGAAAATAATACCACCTACGCGAAGGAGATCTCTTACAACATTACCATCGGAAATGAATGGAAGCAGTATTATGCTTCTGCTGTATCAGGGAATACACTTGCTACTTCCGGAATCAGCTATCTCTTCCATTGTGGCTTCCCCGACCAGGTGATTGAGGTGGCCGACGTGCAATACCTGAACTACAAACAAACCATCAGTGTGGATGATTTGCCTTTTACAGAAGTTTCATACTATGGAAGGGATCCGGACGCTGCCTGGCGCACCCCGGCTGCCGACAGGATAAACCAACTGCGTAAAGGACAGGCAGACATTACCGTTTACGATGCAACAGGTCAACCATTGGAAGGGGCAACAGTGGCTCTGGAAATGGTGCAGCACCAGTTTGGCTTCGGAACAGCCATTGCTGCAGGTGAATTCAACAACAATTCCACCTACAGGAACAAAGTCCTGGAAATGTTCAACGAAGTAGTATTTGAAAATGACCTTAAATGGCCACAGTTCAACCCTTCCAACACCGACCATATCACCCGGGCCATGGACACCCTGGATGCACATCATATTCCCATTCGCGGCCATAATGTCATCTGGCCCTCCTGGAAATTTACACCAAATTACCTGGAATCGCTTAAGGATGATCCCCTGACCCTGAGAAATACTATTGACAACCACATCGACCAGGTGACCTCCTATACCAAAGGACGCCTGAACGACTGGGATGTGATCAATGAACCCTACTCGGAACACGATATCCAGGATATTCTTGGCAACGAGGCCATGGCCGACTGGTTTAAGAGAACCAAATTGAACGACCGCGATGTAAAACTGTACCTGAACGAATATTCTATCATAAGTTCGGGAGGAAAAAACACAGTCAAACAGGACTACTATTACAACCTGATCCAAGAAATAGAAGGGTATGGCGGCGAAATTGACGGAATAGGGATACAAGGGCACATGAGCTCTGAACTCACTCCCATCACCAGGGTTTATGATATCCTCGAAAAATATGCTCCGCTGGGGAAAGAGATCAAGATTACAGAACACGACATCGCACTGGATCAACGGGATGTGCAAGCAGATTACACCCGCGATTTCATGACCATCACTTTTAGTCATGCATCGGTAAAATCCCTGATGGTATGGGGATTCTGGGAAGGAAGGCACTGGAAACCGGATGCAGCCTTCTTCAACCAGGACTGGACCATCCGGCCACACGGTGAAGTGTGGAACGACATGATCTATAACCAGTGGTGGACCCCCGATACCAGCATCGTTTCAAATACTGAAGGGGCACTCTCACTAGAAGGTTTCCTGGGAACATACAAATATACTGTGACCCATGGAGAGACTGTCCGTACCGGCACCTTTACCATCGATCACTCATTTCAGAGTGGCAACGTAAATACCGTCATCATCTCACTGGATGAAGCTTTGCCTGAAGAGGTGAAAATAACTTCATCTGTTCCGGGGTTTATTTGTGCAGGGGAAACAGCCGTTCTTAGTGCTCCTGCAGGGGAAGGGCTGAATTATACCTGGTACCTGGATGCGGTGGAGTTGCCCGGACAGACAGGGGAACTTGCAGCTACTGAGCCAGGATCATATATCGTGACGATCTCCAAAAACGGGGTAACAATTACTTCAGAACCTTATCTGCTGGAGGCCCGTCCCGCACCTACGGCAACCATCACCCCCGCGGGTGATGTTCAGGTCTGTGATGGTGAAATTGTGACCCTGAATTCAAATACCGGTGAATCGTTGGAATATGTCTGGAAAAAAAACGGTGTCCAGTTTCTCACAGGAACGACATCCATTGATGTCAATACAACAGGTACCTACTCAGTAGAAACCATACTTAACGGATGTATGGCCACTTCCGATGGGGTGAATATCTCCGTGACCCCAAAGCCGGAAGCTACGATCAATGTTTCCGGGGATCTTACATTATGCGAGGGAGAGAGCGTATACCTGCTTGGAACCGTGGCAACCAATCTTACCTACGTATGGTTCAGGGATGGTGTTGAAACCGGGGAAACCAATCGCCTGCTGGAAACTTTTGAAAGCGGTTCCTATACTGTTCAAACAACCCTGGGGAATTGTTCCACACTTTCCGAAGCGGTTGACGTTGTAGTGAATCCTGTTCCCAATGCTGAAATTACTGTTGGCGGTGATCTTACCTTTTGCGAAGGCAGCGATCTGACGTTAACAGGGAATGAGGGAGAGGGACTCATTTACTCCTGGTTCAATGGTAACACCATGATGGATGAAACGAGCGGAACCTTGGTTGTTACCGAAGAAGGAAGCTACACCCTTACAACAACCCTCGCAAACTGTACTGCAACATCTGATCCGGTTATGGTATCAGTGCTGGCTGCCACTGATCCTGCATGTGCAAACAGTATCTTTGAGAATCAAATATCTGCAGCTGTATACCCCAATCCGTTCAAAAAATCTTTCGTTCTGGATACACGCTCCGCTCAGCCAGAGGAAGCACTGCTAAAGATCTACAATGCATTGGGAGATATCATCTTCATGAATGAGATCCAAATGGGTGCCGGCAATTCATACATAACTGTTCCACAACCCGGTTTTTACCTGATGAAAATAAGTACAGGTAACAGCGAACAATCCATTAGGCTGATTGCTGAATGAAACGTTCAGTTTACCTCATCCTCACCGGTACAAACCGCGGTACCTTCATTATATAATCCTGATAATCCTTGTACTTCCCCGCTGAGATGGACTCGCTGAAATTGCTGCTTCCCCAAAAGAGCAATACCAGCAGGATTGCCCCTGTCACCGACCAGTTAAACCACAGTCCGGTTGCAGCAATACTGAAGAAATAGAAAACGATCCAGATGGCCTGCTCGGAGGCATAATTAGGATGACGGGCAATTCCCCACAGTCCGGTGGAAATAAATCCCTTTTTATATTTTTCCGGCAGTGCTTTTCCCTCACTGAGCAATCTTTTCCGCTCCTTATGGAAATTCCACTGTTGCTGGTCGGCAATGGTTTCTGTAATGACAAAAAACAGAAAAAGTCCTGCAATCAGTATATCTGCCCATCCCAGGGCTGCTCCGTTAATACTTTTCAGAATTGGCAGCGTAAACAACAGGATCAACCCCATCTGGTAGAAGGAGATGAAAAAAAGGTTGAACAGTACCCATTTCCATTTTGCAGCAAACTCCGGTTTTTCCCTGAGAACCGCCCACCGGTAATCCTCTTCCCCGGTCCAGAATTTGATGGAATATCCTCCTCTGCGGGAAAAATTATAGGTCAGCCTGAGTCCCCAGATCGTCACAAGAACAGCCATAAGCAAAATCCTCGGTTCAAATCCGGTACGTATGGCTACGATCCATACATAGGCAATTGGGATCAGGCTCCAGAGCTTATCCACCTGGCTGTAATTCCCGCTCAGCAGACTAACGATAAAGCAGAGTGCCGCGGCAACAAGGTAAACAATGATAAGGTCGACAAGTATCGCCCGTTGAAATTCTGTTAATGGCTCATTGAACCTGAAGGCTAAAAATGGGATGACAATAATGGTAATAAGCAGGAAGA
>JBBDIE010000163.1:0-1924 GCA_040880545.1 Bacteroidales bacterium
ATAGCCATCGGACTCTGGATCTCATTGCCCGGTTTATCGCCTCCCATGGCCAGTGGTATGAGCGCCAGTGCCGAAGCAAGGGCCGTCATTAAAATTGGATTGAGCCGGTCCGCAGAACCATGAATAATGGTCTCCCTCAAATGGTGCCCCTCCTGCTTCAGGTGAATGTACCTGGAAACCAGGAGTATCCCGTTCCTGGTGGCAATGCCGAAAAGGGTGATGAATCCGATGACCGAAGGAATACTCAACACATCAGATGTTAACCTGATGGCCGCCACTCCTCCAATTAAAGCAAGCGGTAAATTGATCAGGATAATACCCGCCAGCTTTGCACTTCTGAATTCCTGGTAAAGGATCAGGAAAATTACCAGAATGGCTATAAGCGAGGTGATCATCAGGGTGACCGTTGCACGCTGGGCGCTCTCAAACTGACCCCCGTATTCGATCCTGTATCCTTCAGGCAACTGAACATTTCCGGTAATCACCTGCTGCACCTCCTCCACAACACTTCCCACATCTCTGCCGGCTGTATTTGCCGAAATAACCAGCTTCCGTTTCACATTCTCACGATTGATGGCATTGGGCCCGGAAACTGAAACAACATCTGCAACGAAACGTAAGGGGACCTTCTTCCCGTTATGTGTATCAATCAGCATATTCCTGATCTCATCAATACTGTTTCTCTGAGCCTCTTCATACCTCACTACCAAGTCAAAATTAAGGTCACTTTCATAAACTTCTGCCACTTTCTTACCGGCAATGGCCGTTTCAACAAATTGTGTAAGCGCACTGGCCGGTATCCCGTATTTTGCCAGCATCTCAACCCGTGGCCTGATCTGAATCTGCGGTACCTCAACAAACTGTTCAACGTTCAGGTCCACCAACCCGTTCACATGCTCAATCTCCCCCCTGATCTCATTCGCCAACCGGTACATGTGCGACAGGTCCGTTCCAAACAGCTTGATCGCTATACTGGCCCGGGTACCCGATAACATGTGGTCGATACGGTGTCCCAGTGGCTGTCCTATATTCACGATCAATCCCGGTACGCTCCCCACGCGCGCACGAACTTCCTCAATGAATTCATCATAACTTCTCTCTTCCAGCCTGTAGGGAATGTCAATTTCCGAAGCATTTGAACCGCCGTGACTGTGTTCATTTAACTCGGCTCTTCCTGTTCTGCGGCTTACATACTGTACTTCAGGGATCTCCATCATCTCGCGGTCAATCTTACCAGTCAGTTTGTTACTCTGTTCCAGGGAAATTCCAGGCATCGTACTGGTAGTCATGGTAATTGTACCTTCGTTGAACTCAGGCAGAAATGCACGTCCAAACCCTGTAAAAATGAATAATGCAGCTCCCAGGATTACTATTGCCGTAATTATAATAGGTAGCCGGTTCCTTAAGATCGCATCCAGGGTGCCCTGGTACCAGCTGTTCATCTTCTGTACAAGCTTGTTCCCTCCACGGTCATCCTGGGAAAGCTGCCTGTCACCGGTTAGCAGGTAACTTGATAATACCGGTGTAAGCGTCAGGGCTACCAGCAGCGAGGCCAACAATGATACGATGAAGGTGATACCAAGCGGCTTCAGCATTCTGCCCTCCATGCCGGCCAGAAAAAACAGGGGAACGAAGGCCACAATTATTATCAGTGTTGCCTGTACAATCGAAGAACGTATCTCCACCGATGCCTTGTAAATAACAAGTAGAAATCCCTCCTGTTCCTCTTTCGGCTTCCGGTGATTCTGCTTGAGCCTTTTCAATACATTCTCCACATCGATGATCGCGTCATCCACCAAAACCCCGATGGCAATGGCCATACCCCCAAGCGACATTGTATTAATGGTGAGTCCCAATATCTTAAGTGTAACAACTGAAAGCAACAGGGATAATGGTATGGCAACAAGGGAAATTACTGTGGTCC
>JBBDIE010000163.1:2024-14648 GCA_040880545.1 Bacteroidales bacterium
CCATCCAGGCTGGCATCACCTACCTTATCGGGATGTCCGATCTTCACCTCCGCCACATCTGATATTTTAACAGGCTTTCCGTTCCTGGTCCTGATCACCGACGAACCGATCTTTTCGGGATCGTTGGTACGGCCGGTTGCCCGCACGATATATTCCTGTCCATACTCGTTGATAAATCCGCCACTGGCATTGCTGTTCGTATTTTCTGCGATCTCCACCAATTCGGCCAGCGTGATATCGTGGTATCTCATTTTGTTTGGATCCACCAGCACCTGGTACTCTTTGGCCAATCCGCCCATAACAACCACCTGCGACACCCCGGTAACTGAAAGCAGTCGCTGTTTCACCTGCCTTTCGGCTGTGGTTCGTAAATCGAACAGGGAAAGCGAATCGGAAGAGAGGGCTATCAGCATGATCTCACCCATTACCGAAGTCTGTGGCGCAAGAATGGGCAATTCAATCTCCCTGGGCAACTGTGCTGCAATGGTTGGAAGTTTCTCGCTAACAATCTGCCTGGCCCTGTAAATATCGGTGCTCCAGTCAAATTCAACCCATACAATGGAAAATCCGTAAGATGAACTGGAGCGTACCCGTCGTACGTTTGTGGCACCGTTCAGAGAAGTCTCAATGGGGAAAGTAACCAGCATTTCCACCTCCTCGGCAGCCATCCCGTGCGCATCTGTTAATACAACCACTGTGGGTGCTGTCAGATCCGGAAATACATCGACCTCCATCTCTTTTACTGTGAACAAGCCGCCGATCACCAGCAAAAGTGATAGAAAAATCACCAGGGTCCGGTTATCCAGCGAATATTTTATGATCCTGTTAAGCATAGATAATAGAATTAATGCGCATGTCCGTGACCCGTATCTCCTGTTACCATGGAGGCTGCCTTCAGAAGCATGACCCCTTCGGTTACAACCCTCTCTCCCGGCAATAGTCCGCCGATGATCTCTGTTCGTTTACCGTCATTCATCCCCGGTTTTACTCTTCTCTTTGTAAAGCTCTCACCGGTTACCTGGATATAGAGGTAATGTACCCCCTGTTCCTCGGTAACAGCCTCCGCCGGTACGGAGAGGGCTTCCGCTTTTAACCCCGTCTTCAGGAAAAATTCAACAAACGCCCCTTCCAGCAGACTCCCGTCATTCTCAACTTCAAAATAGACCGGGATAAAGTGATCATTCTCTGCTACCGACGATCCGGTGGCTACCTTAGCGCCGTTCATCTCTTCCAGTTGGTAGATCCTGCTCGAATAAGAAGTCCGGAAATTTGTTGTAGTGATCTCCCGGGCATCACCGTAATATTGTAATGGCAGATCTGCCCGCAATAAGAGGTTCCTGTTGGCAGAGATGGTGGCTATCAGTTGTCCTGTTTTCACATATTGACCCGGAGCAAAATTCAATGCATGTATATATCCGGAAACCGGCGATTTCACCACCAAACCGGATTCTGATGCACCAGATGCCAGGTTGGTAAAGCGAATACTGTCTCTGGTATATATGGTCCTCGATTCAATAAATTGCCGCTCTGAGATCACATTATTTTCAAATAACGTCCTGTGTCTCAGATATTCACTCCTGCTCTTTTCAAGGCTGTTCCTCAACTCCCTGTATTGTAATTCAAAATTATTCTCGTCCAGTGCCAGGGCGCTGATTACAAACAGTCGCTCCCCATTCACAACCGCAGAACCCTGTACCAGGTTGTTTTTACCGAACAACAGGGTTCCGCTGCTCCCGGCAGTGATATGTTTTTTCTCTCCCGGCACAGCCATCGTTTCCCCACTGGCTGATATTACCGCTGAAAATGAAGCCGGCATGATCTTCTCTACCATGAAATCGCTGTTCCACGCCTGTTCTTTCAGAAAAGAGATTTCCCCATTTCCGGCCTCCACCTGGCTCATCGTTTCCCCATGACCGTTACTTTTTTCATCCGAAAACACGACCACTGGGGCGGATACCTGGTCACTCAATTCTCCTGACTGTACCCTGTAAGTCACCGTATAATTCCCTGCTACAGAAGGAGTAAAAGGAACATCAAAAATGCCTGGTCTGTCGGGGCCTGCAGTGGTAACCTTCTCTCCCCCAATCTCTATCGTGAGTGTTCCTGAAGTGAGCGGAGCATAAGAATGCAACCGGGTTACATGTACCAGAAATCCCGATTCCCTGCCGGCTCTGAGCGGATCGTACTCGATAAAAAATTCTGTCTGATCAGTATACAATGTGGACTGAATGGCGACGTCATCACGGTGCACCGAAGGCGCTTCCTTTTTCCTGTCGCAACAGGACACAGCCAGCGTCAGGATCAGGACGATACCTAATTTATACATAATTTCAATGAATAAAATTGTACTTAGTAAATACAGAAATGGTATTCCGAAAAAATAAATGGAATAAAAACAGCAGTGATCAGGCCGCCGGAGGTCCTCTTAGCTGGAGGATAGTTCCCCGGTGCCGGTTATTCAGGACAGAAATGGGGGGAAGATTGTAGTCTTGCTCCGATACAATCTGGGTGGACCGTTGTTGTATTTCGGCCATTGCCGGAGGCAGGTTGTCTGCAATTTTCGGCTCGGTACTCCCCGGATTGGGGGTCTTGTAAAAAGTAACTTCAGAGAAAGCATGACAGTGTCCGGGTTGTTCATTGTCGTCACCATGATCATGGTGTTCATCGGTACAGGAACCGGCATGCTTCAACACCAGCGCATCATGGTGATGGTGGTGCGGAACCATTCCATGAACCAGAATCACCAGAAAGCAGTTCAAAAGCAATAGCGATATGTACCTGTATCTACGCAAATATGAATGTCAATTGAATGCCAAATATAAAAAATTAATTACAAAACGCGCAGGTAACTGTTATAGCAGTACCTGCGCGTATTACATTATTTCACGTAAATCTAAATAATAAACACTGTTATTCCTGCTTTTTAAGCGACCAGCCGCCCTTCAGTCCAAACACAAACCATGCAAGGTAAAGCGCTCCAACGGCAAAAATAGTATCCCCAATTACCCGCAACCACCGGATGGTTTGAAGTGGGGGGGATTCCAGGAACTCAGCGGAACGCGCGTACCATAAACCATGCTTAACGCTGGCCACGGTTTGTGCCAACCCAACCGGTAATACACTGATGAGAACCATCAGCAACAAACCGATATTCATTGACCAGAAGGCAATCCTGATGGTTTTCTCCTTCCATATCGATTTCAGATCCATGTCCCTGAGAACAAAGAGCATCAAGCCGATACCCAGCATCCCGTAAACACCAAATAGCGCTGTGTGTCCGTGAACCGGTGTGGTATTCAGTCCCTGCATGTAATAAAGTGCAATGGGTGGATTGATCAGGAACCCGAAAATGCCGGCACCCAGGAAATTCCAGAATGCCACCGAAATAAAGAAGTAAATGGGCCATTTATAGGCTGCCACCCATTCACGGGCCCGGCTGAGCCTGATATTATGGTACGCCTCAAATCCCATCAACACCAGTGGTACCACCTCCAGTGCACTGAAACTGGCGCCAAGCGCAAGTATCGCCGTGGGCGTGCCTGTAAAGTACAGGTGGTGGAATGTACCTATGATACCCCCGGAAAGGAAGATGATGGTGGCAAATAAAACACTGGCTGTTGCAATTTTTGCGCTGATAAGTTGCATTCTTACAAACAGGAACGCAACGGCAACGGTGGCAAATACTTCGAAAAATCCTTCCACCCAGAGGTGGACAACCCACCATCGCCAATACTCTGCCATGGCCAGGTGCGTCTGCCTGCCCCACATCAGTCCTGCCCCGTAAAATGCCGCGATGGCAATGGAAGCAATCAAAAACATCAACAGCAGGTGCCTGTTCTCATTTTTCTCTCTCAGTGCAGGCAACAGGGCCCGCCCCATTAACAGCAACCAGAGGATCAGCCCTATAAACAGAAATGCCTGCCAGAACCTCCCCAGGTCTACATATTCGTATCCCTGGTGGCCAAAATAGAAATTTTCAACCAGGTTCAGCTTTTGCATAACTCCGAGCCATTGGCCAACAAGCGATCCAACTACAATGATCAACAATGAAATAAACAGGAAATTGACCCCCAGTTTCTGGTATTTTGGCTCCTTGCCCGAAATGGCAGGCGCTATGAACAGGCCCGTGGCCAGCCATGAAGTGGCGATCCAGAAAATGGCCAGCTGAATATGCCACGTCCGTGAGATGGAGTAGGGAAGAATATCCGACAACGGCAATCCATAAAATGCCAACCCCTCAACACCATAATGTGCCGTGATAACCCCCATGAGAATCTGTACCAGGATAAGCGCTGTAACAACCCAGAAATATTTCAGGGTCGCCTTCATGGAAGGAGTAAGTTTGGTTCCCGACAATGGGTTTACATCCGGCGCCTTCGATTTATCTTCGTCCTCCCTGTTCGTTGCATAATACCAGCCAAGTAAGCCAATACCAAATAGAAGAATGATCACACTAAATCCTGTCCATAAGAGAAGGGCCCCTGTTGGTTCGTTTCCCACCAGTTTTTCAGGGGGCCAGTTATTGGTATAGGTGATCTCCTGGCCGGGCCTCTCTGTGACCGTGGCCCAGGTAGCCCAGAAGAAAAAGGCGTTCATCTGGGCCATTCTCTCCGGCGTTTTTATACTGTTTGGAGGAATGCTGTATGAATCCCGCAGATGCGCCTTGGAAGGATCATCCATAAAGATACCGGCATAATGCCTGCTGTTCGACCGAAAGGCCTCAGCCCGTACCTCTGAAATTGTGATCGTTCCGGTCTCCGTATCATAACTGTTGTACCTCATCTCAGTCTGTAACCGGCTTTCCAGCATAGCTCTTTTTTCAGTTTCAAGGTCATCATAAGGAACCGAAAAATCAGCCATGGACCAATCATTCAAAATAAAAACAGCCTCCCGGTGTAACCAGTCAGCTGTCCAGTCAGGCGCCTTATAGGCACCATGACCCCAGATGGTTCCGACCTCCTGGCCACCCACGGACTGCCAGATATTCTGACCATCTCTGATATCCGCTTCGGTAAATAATACAGTACCGTCAGGAAGTACAACCTGTGTGGGAATAGGTGGCTTCTCACGATAAATTTCACGTCCGTAATATCCAAGAACTGCGAATGATATTACCATTACCGCAATAAAGCCGATCCATAAATTTTTTGTCTTCATGATTCAATTGTGTTAAGGGTTCAGGCAACAAATATAAAAATTAATTATAAAATGACTCTTTTATCCTTTTATAATTTATTTGTATCTTTGTGGTGAGACAAAATCTGAATTTGAAATTAAGTTTACAGATGGGAATTTGCAGAAGTAAATCAGATACAACATCGTGTTTATTAACCGCGGAGATATTTTATTATTCCGAAATAATCACCTGATCTTCACTCTATTTTAGTCCATTGTTGATCCTTTTTTCTAAATTAGAGCATTGATCCTTTACCTTTGACGGGATAAATAAACTGTTTGAAGAAATGTTATCGAAAAGTACAGAATATGCCATAAGGGCTCTGGTTTTTGTTCAGTTACAGAACTGGGACCATAAACGGCCGGGAGTATTGGAGATTGCTTCTGAGATTGAAGCGCCAACCGCTTTTACCGCGAAAATATTACATTCCCTGGCCAAACATAAATTACTTGGGTCTATGAAGGGCCGCGGAGGTGGTTTTTTCTTTCATGAAAACCATTCGGATTTGACATTGTATGATGTGATCCTGGTCATGGAAGGCGACGATCTCTTTACCAGGTGTGGTATTGGACTTAAAAACTGCAGTGATGAAAACCCGTGCCCCCTCCATGATACTTATATCGAAGTACGCGACAGCCTCTACAGGGTAGTAAAATCCGAATCAATCAACTCCTTGGCTTCCAGGGTGCTTGAAGGTTCTGCCGTCTTGAATAGAGCAACAATACAAACCAATATTCTATGAGCGAACTGATCAATAATTCAAAATTCCGGAGAACCAGGTTAAAGGAATTGATCCTGAAACTTCACGACGGTGAATCTGCTGAAAAAGTAAGAGAAGAACTGATATCAACCTTACAAAATATTCCTTATGGTGAGGTTGTGGAGGTGGAACAGGAACTGATCAGCGAAGGCTTACCCGAGTCGGAGGTCCTGAAACTTTGCGACATCCACGGCGAAGTTCTTGAAGGACACGTGGACCTGAGCGGTGCAAAAGAGATTCCGGAAGGCCACCCTGTTGATGTATTTATCAGTGAAAATGCGGAACTGAATAAGGTAGCCATAAAAGCCACCGACCTTGTTAATTCACTCCACAAAGTGCCGGATAGTACTTTTAACAATTTTAAAAATGTACTGCAATCATGTTTTAACGACCTGATGGATGTGGACAAACATTATCAACGTAAAGAGTATCTGGTCTTTCCCTATCTTGAAAAAAACGAGATCACAGGGCCTCCCAAAGTAATGTGGGGAAAACATGACGAAATCAGGGATCAGCTTAAGGGTTGCATTGCCTTGCTTAAAGAACCGGAACTAACCAAAAATGATCTTTCAGATGCACTTGACATCCTTTTCCTGCCAGTAATTAAAGCAGTGACAGATATGGTGAAGAAGGAGGAGGAGATCCTCTTCCCCATGTGCATGGATGTGCTGACCGATGAGGACTGGTGGAACGTGCACAAACAGACCCTGGAATTTGGATTTACATTGTATGATCCGCAGGTCGACTGGAAACCTGCCGGATTTCAGGATATGCCGGGAGAACAGCTGTCCGCTGAGGGGGCCAACGGAACCGTTCAGCTTCCTTCAGGAAGCTTTACAGCCAGTGAGATTATGGCCATTCTGAATACCATCCCGGTGGATATGACCTTTGTTGACAAAAACGACAAAGTGAAATATTTCACCCAGGGAAACCACAGAATCTTTGCCAGGAGCCGCTCGATCATTAATCGTGATGTACGTCTCTGTCATCCTCCCGGCAGTGTCGACATTGTTGAGAAGATCCTGAAAGATTTTAAATCGGGAAAAGAATCCCATGCCCCATTCTGGATACAGATGCGAGACAAGTTTATCCTGATCGAGTATTATGCATTACGCGATGAAGACGGAGAATACCTGGGTACCCTTGAAGTATCCCAGGACCTTACAAATGCAAGGAAACTGGAGGGAGAGAAACGTATTTTATCTTACGCAGAAGGAAAAGAGGAATGATATGGATAAACTGGTAATAACACCCAGAACAAAGATTTACGATCTGCTGGAGGCCTTCCCCCAGCTTGAAGATACACTTATTGAGAGTGCCCCTCAATTTAAAAAACTGAAAAATCCGGTACTCAGAAAGACCATCGCAAGGATCACTACCCTGAGCCAGGCTGCTTCCATCGGTGGTATTAACGTGGAAGAGCTTGTCAATAAATTGAGGGACAAGGCAGGACAGTCGGGGCCGGTCCCGATTGATGATGAGCAAACAACCTATATCACAGAACAACCCGACTGGTATACGCCTGATGTTGTGGTAAAAAGCATTGATATACGTGAAATGCTGCACGAAGGGGAACAGCCTGTGCATGAAGTACTCTCTTCCATTAAAAAACTGGAAGGGAATCAGGTGCTGAAAATAGTGGCCCCATTCCTGCCTGCCCCGCTTATCGATAAGGCTACCGGCCTTGGTTACAAACACTGGATCAATCAGGCCGGACCGGAAGAATTCCTGGTCTTTTTCAGTAAATAACTTAGCGTTATCTGCGATAAATAATTGGAATATAAAGGGTTTAGCTATGTTTTAAGATATTCGTATCCGAATCTTTTATTTAAGGAACTTTTTCTTATATTTGCCCATATACCCTTGTAATTTCACCCCTTGAAACAATTACTACTGAGAGGCTCCTGATTTGATTTCAGTGTGCAAATCAGGATGATATCGTGTTTTCAATTCCCTGCACATTTGTGGAACAGAGTTATTTACGAACGGAATTTAGTTTCCATTAAATTACTGTCTATATGAAATTCATTACGTACAACACCAAAAATCTCAGACAAATAGAATATTTAAAGAATTTACCTGAGGAGAAAATCCGGGAAATCGAGATTGTTGCCCAGGTACTGCCTTTCAAAACCAACAATTATGTAACCGATTACCTGATCAACTGGGACCAGTATGAAACGGATCCAGTGTTCATCCTTAATTTTCCCAACAGGGACATGCTGCGGCAAGATCAGTATGAGCAGGTAAAGAATGCCATGGACAAGAACATTCCGGAGAATGAGTTACAGAGAATCGTAAACAGGATCCGTCTGCAGTTAAATCCCCATCCTGCGGAACAAATGACAAATATTCCACACCTCAACGGCGAGCCGCTGGATGGTTGCCAGCATAAATACCAGGATATCATTCTGTTTTTCCCCAGCCAGGGGCAGACCTGCCATGCCCATTGTACATTCTGCTTCCGCTGGCCACAGTTTGTAAAGGACCTTGATCTCCAGTTTTCCATGAAAGAGATCGAAGAGGTAACCACCTATATCAAACAAAATGAACAGATCCATGAGATACTTTTTACCGGCGGCGACCCAATGGTAATGAGTCCGGGTACTATTTCACGTTATATCGACGAGATTTTCGATGCTGATATTCCCCATCTCGACACCATCCGCTTCGGAACAAAGTCGCTCACCTACTGGCCGTTCACATTTATACCAGAATTCAGTGACGAAGCCGAAGATATGCTGAACCTGTTTCGAAGGATCGTTGACGGGGGCAAACACCTCGCTTTCATGGCACACTTCAATCATCCCAATGAAATGGATAATTCTGCTGTACAGGAAGCGATCTGGAATATTCGCCAGACCGGCGCCGAAATCCGTACGCAGGCTCCTGTACTGCGCAATATCAACGACACACCGGAGATCTGGAGAGAGATGTGGACCAAACAGGTAAACCTGGGTTTGGTGCCATATTATATGTTTATCGAACGGGAGACCGGCCCTTATGAATATTTTGGCATCCCGCTGGCTAGGGTATTTGAGATATATCAAAAAGCGGTAAAATATACGGCTAGCCTCTCAAAAACGGCCACGGCGCCTGTAATGTCAGCAGCCAAAGGTAAAGTACAAATTATGGGTGTTGTGGAAAACCCCCTGGATCAGGAGAACTATTTTATGCTGCAATATGTGCGCCATCGCGATGCATCCAAAACGTACAAACCATTTTTTGCACGTTATGATGAAGAGGCAACATGGTTCGACCAGCTGGAAGTGGTGGAACCGGTGTTGAGAGAGGCTTAATAAACATCTTCCCGAAATCGTTTTTCACTTTTTAGTTGTTCCAGGTAGTCCAGCGACTTATCTTCGCTCATTCCCCCCTCTTTCCGGAACACTTCGAGAAGGGCGAGTCGAACATCTTTGGCCATGGTGCGTTTGTTTCCACACAGGTAAACAATAGCACCATCCTGCAACCACCGGTAAACCTCTTTTCCGTTTTCATTGATTTTGTGACTCACATAGACCCGCTCTTCCTGGTCCCGCGAAAATGCCATATCCAGTCTGGTGAGAACCCCATTTTCCATGAATTGCAGGAAATCTTCACGATATAAAAAATCGGTGGCTTCGTTCCTCTCCCCGAAAAACAGCCAGTTCGCAGCATTGGATGTCAGGTTCCGCTCCTGCAGGAATGCCCTGTAAGGTGAAACACCGGTGCCGGTGCCGATCATGATCACTGCACGGTCGGTATCGTCGGGAAGCCTGAACTTTTCATTAGGTTCAAAGGTTACCGGAATTTTTTCACCTTCCTCCAGAATATCTGATAAAAACGCGGATCCCACTCCCTGGTGGATTCTGCCCCCTTCAACATACTCTATGATACCCACTGCCAAATCAACCTGGTCCCTGTCTGACAACTCACAGGATGCTACCGAATAGAGCCTCGGGGCAAGTTTCCTGAGTATGGAAACAAACTCTTCCGGACTTATAACACCCGGGAAATCTGTAATTAGGTCCAGGATATCACGTGTCTCCACATACTGCTTCATTGCCTTTTTACTTTCCATTAATTGTAACAGGTCGGTATTAGGAACGATCCGTGCATACTTCTGAACCACAACAGTGGTGATCACCGTCAGTTCAAATTCATTGACAAGTGCGTGTTTAAGCAGGGTTTTCTTGCCCTTCACATCAACCTGATGCGTAGGATCAAAATTAAGCTTCCGAATAATCCGGTCAACCAACAGACGAGAATTCCCGCAGAAAATACCAATGGAATCTCCCGGCTTGTAATCAAACCCGGAATTTTTCAGGTCCAGGCGCAGATTATAAATGCGTTTAGTTGAATTTCTTCCGGTAAGCAACCTTTTCTCCAAAACCATTGCCCTGAAATAATCATCATCAGCATCATCCAGTTTTAAATCAAAAACAAAATTTGCCCGGTTATTTTCCGGCCTCACCCTGGGCTTCACCTCTTTTTGGATCAGGTCAACCGTATTTCTTACCCATTGCCTGGCACTGTCTTCGAAATCAATATCGCATTCCACCAGGGGGTAAACCGGAGCCGCTCCCAGCTTCTTGAATCGTTTCGCAATGTCCTTTCCTGTTTTGCAGAAGTGTTTATAACTGCTGTCCCCAAGCGCCAGCACAGAAAAGTTCAGTCCCCGTAGTTCCGGCACCTCCTGATTGTGCAGGTAATTATAAAATTCTTCTGCCTGGAACGGGGGATCACCTTCCCCATGTGTGCTCACTGCTATCAAAAGATTACGGATTCGCTTCAACTTTTCGGGATTGAAATCCTGCATGCTTTCAATACTGGTCTCAATTCCCAAGTACTCGGCATAATCCCTGGCCAGGTGTGCAATGGCCCTGGAATTCCCGGAACGGCTCCCGTGTAGAATATATAATGCTTTTTCCATCTGCTGTTTTTTTGTGTCAGATTCATATTGTGTTGATAAGGTGCTGCTCAGAATTTGACCAGCCTGTGCGTCTCCCTGCCTGATGCTCCTGCAACTTCCATAAAATAGATACCCGGCACAAGGTCATGAAGCCCTATTTGAGTATGGCTTTCATGCACCAATACCTTTCTTATGATCTTTCCTTCAGTCGCCAACAGGCTCACCCAAACCGGAAATTCATTTGCCTGTACTGACTCAATCCAGACAATTTCCCCTGCAGGATTCGGATAAATTTTCCATTGTCCGGGCGATTGCCCCGCTCTGGTTGAAGTGACCTCGTTATAATCGATCCGGTATATGGCCCCACTGGATAGCCCGGTCACATATAGCTCTCCTGCGCTATCTTCCCCGAAGGTGCTGAAATTGTTCCCCGGAAACTGACCATGGTTCGTAACCTCCAGAGAACTGTCCATACCGTGCAACGACCAGATAATATCATTGCAAAAATCTGTAAAAAAGTAAAACCCAACCATGGACGGAAACCGGTTTCCCCGATATACAAAGCCCCCGGTTACAGAACAGCCATTGTCTTCGGTATGGTAATATTCATGGATCGGGAATGTGTAATTTTCCATCAACAGACACGCTTCACCGTTATATAGTTCAGAACCTTCATAACATCTCCATCCATAATTTTCTCCGCCCCCACTTGCTGCCGGTTGGAAATTGATCTCCTCAATGATATTCTGTCCCACATCCCCGATCCAGAGATCCCCCAATTCACTGTCAAAGCTGAACCTCCAAGGATTTCGTAACCCGGTGGCCCAGATCTCATCCAATGCATTATCATCTGCTACAAAAGGGTTGGATCCGGGAATGGAATATGGAATACCATTATCCACATCTATCCTTAAGATCTTCCCCAACAGCACCATCGAATCCTGTGCCCTGTTCCCGGGATCTCCACCACTTCCTCCGTCACCTGTTCCAATATACAGGTAACCATCGGGACCGAACCGTATATCTCCCCCATTGTGATTCTGGAACGGCTGATTGATCTCCAGGATGGAAAATTCACTTGACAGTTCCGCAGAATCAGGATCGGTTTCCGAAACACTGAATCGTGAAATTACTGTATTCCCATCCGTGTCCGTATAATTAACATAGAAATATCCATTGGTATTATATTCAGGGTGAAAGGCCAACCCCAACAATCCCTGTTCATTTCCCTGGGTGGTTACAAATTCCGAAATATCCAGGAATGGCTTGTCGTTCTTGTTTCCGGCAGTGTCAACGATCATGATCTCCCCTCCCTGTTGCACCACAAAAAGGCGGTGATCGTTGGCATGAGCCAGGGAAACCGGACGTGTATAGCCCTCTGCCACAGACTGAAGCTCCAGCTGTGCAACAGAAATGGTATGTATGATGAATAATCCTGACAACACTCCCGCAAATCGGTACATGCACAATTTCAACCTTCCTGATAAACAATCAATGATCATTGGTTATACAATTATTTTGATATTAATAGCGTCAGAAAGACTTTTCATAATGCATTAAAGTGTTTGATTTGAAAGCGAAAAGAAGACATGCGATGACTGAAAATGTCTGTTTTGAAGTCGGGCATGACACAGCTATTGACGTTTTCTTGCAAGCACTAATCAGGATTTAAAGATACATATATCTTTAAAGGGTTCAAAATAAATCAATCCGTTCGGCTTCTGTTAAAACAAAGGGGAAAATACAATTGTTTACAACTGCTCCGGGTATATAATAATAATGTTGTTATTATTATAC
>JBBDIE010000164.1:0-14633 GCA_040880545.1 Bacteroidales bacterium
AAATATAATTAATACCGCTATGTTAGCACCATTACTCTCCACGTGGAGAGGGGGGCCGGGGGGGTGAGGTGTGCCAGCTTGCTCTCTGTGTCCTCTGTAGTTAAAAAAAGGCTCTTACGATGATCCAGCCACGCTACTTTATTGACAGACTCTACCTGGCCAGTTCCAGCCCCTCCTTCATCCACCTGGTGTAGCTATCCACATTCAGATCGGTGCCCCGTGGCTGATTAACCACATTTCCTTCACTGTCCATGATTACATACAACGGAACCGTATTGGTGCTGAACATGGAAATCTCGTAATCAACATTCTGCTGGCCTATGGTTTTCTTCACTTTGCCATCGACCTCCGATGTGTACCAATCCTCTTCCGGTAACTTTTTGTTCACATCCGTATAGAGGGAAATCAGGATAAAATCATTCCGAAGCATCGATTGTACAGTGGGATCGGACCAGACAGCAGCCTCCATTTTTTTGCAGTTGGAACAGAATCGTCCGGTAAAATCTATGAATACCGGCTTGCCGGTTTCCCTGGCACATTCCAGCCCCTCCTGCAGGTCATAGAATGATGTAAGTCCGTATTGTGTGTGAAATTCATCGGTATGTTTCTGCGGGGTACATGTTTCAGATCTCTCATCCGCGGCTGCGATCCCACCCTGTACCGGCATACGTGTCATATCGATCCAGCCGGGAGATTTCGGAGGCAACAGCGAGGCAACCATTTTCAACTGACTGCCGAACAGCCCTGTGAACATGAATATGGCAAACGTGAAGGAAGCGATTGCCAGCAACAGGCGTGGCACTTTGATATATGGCAATTCACTGTCGTGGGAAAACCTGATCTTCCCCAACAGGTACATTCCCATCATGAAGAAGAGAATCGTCCATACAACCAGTACCACTTCCCGGCTGATAACCTGGTGTGTCGGATCGAGGGGTTGCAGAAATTTCATACTGAATGCAAGTACGATAAAACCAAGGACCACCTTAACGCTGTTCAGCCAACCACCCGATTTTGGTAATCCCTTCAGTAACGACGGGAAGATGGCAAACAGGGTAAACGGAATGGCAAATGCAAGTGCAAATCCGAACATTCCCAGGATGGGTTTCAGTGCGAGTCCGCCGGCAGCTTCCACCAGCAGTGCCCCAACGATCGGGCCGGTGCAGGAGAATGAAACAAGTACCGTGGTCAGCGCCATGAAGAAGGCCCCCGTAATGCCCCCCTTATCGGCTCCCTGGTCTGCCTTGTTTACCCATTTGGAGGGTAATACCAGTTCATACATTCCAAAAAATGAGAATGCAAAAAGTACAAACAACAGAAAGAATATCAGGTTGGGTACCCAGTGCGTGCTAAGTGCATTGGCGGCGTCCGGCCCCAGGTTGGTCAGGCTCACAATCACCCCAAGCAGTGTGTAAATGGCAATAATGGAGATCCCGAAAACGGAACCCCTGAAAACGCTTCTGGCGCGGTTTTCACTTCCCTGCATAAAGAAACTGACAGTCATGGGGATCATCGGGAACACACACGGTGTAAGCAATGCAAGTAATCCTGCACCAAAGGCGATCCAGAAAAACCGCCACATGGACTTTTCATTTTCAGTCGGACCTGTAAAATTTGATCCTGCAGAAACGTCAGCCTGAAACAAATGTGCCTCCGTAGTATCTGCACCGGTGTCTTCCTGTTCGACCACCACATCTTCCGGTTCGCTACTGTTTTCTTCCACAATCAACGGATCAGATTCTGTTTCCGATGCCACCAGCTCAAAAGAAAACTCCTCATAGGCAGGGGGGAGACAGTTTACATCATCACAAACCTGGTATTCCACAGACCCGGTTATGGTTGCTGATGCACCCGTTAAAATTACAGTTTGCCTGAATTCGGCGGAACCTGAAATGGTTCCCACATCCATCTGAAACCCCTCATCATATTTCACTTTGGGTTTGGTTACCTCGATGAGGTTCGCTGAAAGCACAAAATCGCCCGTTTTATCAAAAGAGGGTGTTGTGGGAATGGGCCCGTTTTCCGGAACATAGGCTGAATAGAGGTGCCAGGGTGGATCGATGGATGCTTTAAAAACCAGTTCAAATTCGTTTGCGTCTTTCTGTTCAGCTTTAAAATCCCAGTTAACAGGATCGATTGGCTGCGCAAGGGCAACTATTGAGATGATTATTCCGGTGAAGATCGCTACAGTCTTTCTCATTTAGATATTACATTTTATAAATAAAACATCAATACATTCGTCGCATGTAACCACCGTTCCTTACAGGAGGCGTTGCATTTTCGGCGAACATGAAACAATGAACGAATTAAGATTGTTTAGATCGGTTTAGTTGGTGCTTGCAGGAAAAGTCAATAGCTGGGTTATGCACGACTTTAAAACAGTCATTGCATCCCTTGCTTTTAACGCTTTCTTATCATGCACGACAACATATTATGCGTTTTCTTTCAGACTCTGGTTAAGGGAATGTACGGATTACTTGGTCTTTCTGAGTAGTTGCTCACCGTTCTGGTCCAGCACGATAAACTCCAGATAGGTACAGGAATCAAGCGCTTCAAGGTTGATCCTGCACTTCATTTCCTTCCGCCAGGTTTTGATTACAGACTTATATCCTTTCTCAAGATAGGCTGCAAAAAACGGGTGTACCTGCAACGTGATCTTTTTCAGCTCATTTGTTTTGATCAGGTTTTCCAGCTCCAGTTTTAAGTGATCTTCAAACAGGATCGCGGGTTGTATCTTTCCGGTACCATTACATGTCGGACACGATTCTGCGGTCTCCACATGCATTTCGGGCCTCACCCGTTGACGGGTAATCTGCATCAGACCAAACTTGCTGAGAGGAAGAATATTGTGCTTGGTTTTATCGCGCGACATCACCTCTTTCATGTGGTTGAAAAGCTTCTGTTTATTGTCGGCCCTGTGCATATCGATGAAATCAACAACGATGATCCCCCCCATGTCACGCAGCCGAAGCTGTCGTGCAATTTCTTCTGTGGCCGCCAGGTTCACTTCCGTGGCATTGGATTCCTGGTCCAATCCCGATTTGGCCCTGTTGCCACTGTTTACATCAATTACATGCAGGGCCTCGGTATGTTCGATGATCAGGTAAGCACCCTGCTTGAATGAAACGGTACTTCCAAAAGCAGATTTGATCTGTCGCTCGATCTCAAATTTCTCAAAGATAGACTGGCTGCCCTTGTATAATTTTACGATCTTTTCTTTCTCCGGAGCGACCTCACCGATATATTTCTTCACCTCATGATACACTTCGCTGTTATCGATAAAAATATTCTCGAAGTTTCCGTTCAGGTGATCCCTTATAACAGAAGTTGCCCTGCTCTGTTCCTCCTGAACAAGCTGGGGCAGGTTTCTGATGTTGATCCCATCAAAGGCGCTCTCAAATTTCGTGACCAGTGAACGCAATTCAGCGTCCAGTTCAGCCACTTTTGTTTTCTCAGCCACGGTGCGTACGATCACACCAAAATTCTTCGGCCTGATACTGGTGATCAGATTACGCAACCGGTCACGCTCTTCCTGTGACTCAATCTTTGAAGAGATGGAGACCTTATCGGAGAACGGCATGAGTACAAGGTTCCTGCCTGCAATGGATATTTCAGAAGTGAGCCTGGGGCCTTTTGTAGAAATAGGCTCTTTGGCAACCTGCACAAGAACCAGTTGGCCCGATTTCAGAACCTCGTTGATCTTACCGTGCTTGTTAATGTCTTTTTCCCGTCGAAATTTAGAGACTGGCAGTGCACGCCCTTTTTTATTGAGGGCCTGATTCACATATTTCCCAAGTGTACTAAACTGAGGACCCAGATCAAGATAATGCAGGAATGCATCCTTCTCATATCCAACATTTATAAATGCTGCATTGAGACTGGGCATAATTTTTTTAACCCTGGCTAGATAGATATCTCCAACCGAAAATTTCTGTTCCGGTTTCGAGTGATTTAATTCAACAAGTCTTTTATCTTCCAGCAGAGCAATTGAAACCTCTGTTTCAGAGGCTTTAATAATCAATTCACTGCTCACAATGTAATTTCTTTAGTGCTGTTGTATTAACTTAACAGAAATAAACCTAAAGCGAATAACACTTTAGGTTTATCGTAATATTGTGATAAGAACGAAAGTTATTTCCTCTTCTTGTGCCTGTTCTTCCTTAAACGCTTCTTACGTTTATGGGTCGACATTTTATGTCTTTTCCTTTTCTTTCCGCTAGGCATGATTTAATGTTTTCTGTAAAATTACTTTACGTTTGTCTTTACTTTATTGACGAAAGTCTTAGCAGGTTTGAACGATGGAATGAAGTGTTCCGGAATAATAATGGTTGTATTCTTGGAAATATTCCTGGCGGTCTTTTTTGCTCTTTTCTTTACTATAAAACTGCCAAACCCTCTGAGGTAAACATTTTTGTTATCACTCAGTGAATCTTTGATGGATTCCATGAATGCTTCTACTGTCTTTTGTACAGTCACCTTTTCAATTCCAGTGTTCTTGGAAATTTCGTTAACGATATCTGCTTTAGTCATTTTATAAAACCTTTAATTATCAATGAATTACGTTAGTTCATTTTTATAATGTGCAAATATAATTGTTTTTCACAATTATATACAAATGAAATGGATTAATTTTATTTTCAATTTTGAATTGAAAATTGTGGGGGCGAAGATAATGAAAATTAGCAATATAATAACAGAATGGTATAAAAAAAACAGACGAAATCTCCCATGGAGGGAAACCAGCGACCCATATCTCATTTGGGTGTCGGAGGTGATACTTCAACAAACGAGGGTGAACCAGGGTTTGGATTATTATCTTCGGTTTACAGAAAGGTTTCCGGATATCCATTCTCTTGCTGCAGCAGACGAACAGGAGTTGATGAAAATGTGGCAGGGGCTGGGTTATTATTCAAGGGCACGTAACCTTCTTGTGGCGGCCAGGCAAGTGACGGAACAATTTAACGGAATTTTCCCATCGGAACAGGAATCTCTTTTGCAGTTAAAGGGGGTGGGAAAATATACCGCTGCAGCTGTTGCTTCCATTGCCTTTAATAAACCGGTAGCTGCTGTTGACGGGAATGTTGCACGGGTATTGAGCCGGTTATTTGCTGTTTCTGAACCGGTGAATTCAACCAGGGGGGAAAAGATGATCGATGAACTGGCCGGGGAGATACTGGACAGCAAGCGACCGGGTGATCATAACCAGGCCTTGATGGAATTTGGAGCATTGCAGTGCATTCCCTACAGTTCCAGCGGACCGTTGTGCGAAGAATGTCCGCTGAAACATGAATGTATGGCCCGCAACAGTAACAACGTTGCAAAATATCCTGTGAAACTGAAATCCGGCAGGATCAGGAACAGATATTTTACCTACCTGATAATTAACAACCGGGGGCAAACCTTTTTGAAAAGAAGAACCGCCAATGATATCTGGAAACAAATGTTTGAATTTCCGTTAATCGAACACAACGGGGTGGTGAATGAGATCGAGCTTCTCCGTAAAATAGAACAGATTTTGCAGCTGTCAGGAGATGAGATGGTAATCACTTCCGTGTCGGAAATGATCAGGCATCAGCTTACCCATCAGTATATTACTGCACAATTTGTCCATCTGGATGTCCCGAAGTCCGGTTTCATACCACAACACAACTGGCTACCTGTTTTATTCGAAGAGGTGAACCAGTTCCCGCTACCCAGGTTAATCGACAGGTATCTGGAAGTTCATGCCGGGACGAAGCGTTAGTCATTACAATTTCGTATCTTTGAACTTCAAATTAAATATTTCAATATGGCAGTTAACAAAGTTATCCTCGTTGGAAACGTTGGTAAGGACCCTGAAACACGCTACCTTGATGAAAATACGCCTGTATGCAAATTTTCGCTGGCCACCAGCGAAGTATACAGGAACAAGGATGGAGAAAAGATCGAACAGACCGAGTGGCACAACATCGTACTCTGGAGAGGTCTGGCAAAGGTTGCCGAGCAGTATGTAAAGAAAGGTTCCCTGTTGTTTATTGAAGGAAGGATCCGGAGTCGTTCTTACGACGATAAGGACGGGATCAAAAGATACATCACCGAAATTGTCGGCGACAACATGCAGATGCTCGGACGCAAACCGGACGACCAGAACCAGTCAGCTTCCACCACACAGCAAGAGAGCCGGCAGGACCAGTCAGGTTCCACGACACAGCAACACAGCAGGCAGGACCAGTCCGGGGGTTCCATGACGCAGAACCACGATACATCACAGGCCCCGGAACAATCTGAACCCGATATTTCAGGGCCGGAGGACGAAAAGGATGATCTGCCCTTCTAAAATAAATAATCACTGATCTGGTTTTGGAAACACATTTGATCCCACTATTACAATTGGTATTTCACCCAATCACCACCCCTGTCATTCTTGAGCTGGCAGTGGTGGTCGTATTGCTCTTTTGCTCTGCCCTTGTCTCCGGATCTGAAGTGGCATTCTTTTCATTAACTCCCGGTGAAATGGAGTCGCTGGAAGAGAAGCATATCAGGAAAAGCAACCTGGTACTGGAGCTGTTGAAAAAACCGGAGGATCTGCTGGCCAACATCTTAATATCCAACAATTTCATAAATGTAGGGATCATCATATTATCCAGCTTTATTACCACGTATCTGATGGATTCCACTGCGACACCGGTGCTGGGGTTCATTATCCAGGTGGTAGTCATTACCTTTATGATCCTGCTCTTTGGAGAGATCATTCCGAAAATCTATGCGGACCGGTACTCAGAAGCTTTCGCATCATTGATGTCCATTCCGCTGAATCTCTCCGGCAGGCTATTCAGACCGCTGATCTACCTGATGATAAAATCCTCCACGCTGGTGAATAAAAGAATGGCCAGGAAAAGCCAGAATATCTCCATGAATGACCTGTCGGAAGCGCTTGATATTACCACCGGAGTATTTTCCGATGAGAAGAAGATGCTGGAAGGGATCGTTAAGTTTAGTAACCTGGAAGCCTCGGAAATTATGAAGCCGAGAATGGATGTTACCTATGTGGAATCCGATGCAACCATGGAGGCCCTGATCAATACAGCGCTTAATTCCGGCTATTCAAGGATTCCAGTGTTTGAAGAATCACCCGACAATATTAAAGGGATCCTTTATGTGAAGGATTTGCTGCCCCATATAAAAAAGACAAAGTTTAAATGGCAGACCCTGATCAGGCCTCCTTTCTTCGTACCTGAAACAAAGAAGATCAATGAACTTTTGCAGGAATTTCAGCAAACAAAGATCCACCTGGCCATTGTGGTTGATGAATATGGCGGTATGAAAGGGATCGTTACCATGGAGGATATACTGGAAGAGGTGGTGGGGGAGATTACCGATGAATCGGATGAGGCGGAAGAATTTTACAATAAGCTGAATGAGAACACTTATATATTTGACGGAAAGACACTACTCAACGATTTTTTCAAAGTCACTGAACTGGAGGATGAAATATTTGAGGATGTAAGGGGAGAAGCTGAAACCCTGGCTGGATTGATACTTGAACTGAAGGGAGACTTTCCCAAAATGAATGATATCCTGGATTGTAAACATATCAGCTTTACAATTACGGATATGGACCGGCGCAGGATCAAGAAGATCAGGGTTGTTATAAATAAGGAGGATGAAGATGAAGTATAAACTGTTGACGGTAATCATGTTAGTTGCACTCTCCTGCGACAGGAGCTATACACCGAAGCCGGAAGGGTATATCAGGGTGCACTTTCCGGAAAAAGAGTACCAGTTGTTCGATGAGTCGGAGATGTTCAGCTTTGAATATCCTCACTATGCCACCGTTGAGAGGAACAGGTCGGCAAATGCGGAACCGGAATGGTACGACCTGAATTTTCCCGCATATAACGGAACCCTTCACCTGAGCTATAAACAGCTGAATAATAACCTGGATGCATATATTGAAGATACCAGGACCCTGGTTTATAAACACACATCAAGGTCGGAAGGGATTCAGGAAATTCCGTTCGTGGACAGAACAAACAAAAGGTACGGAATCAGGTATGAGCTGGGTGGGAACGTGGCGTCGACCGTGCAGTTTTTTCTGACCGACAGTATCAACCATTTTCTGCGGGGTTCGCTATATTTTAACAGTACCCCGAACCGCGATTCCCTGAATCCCATTATCAGGTATGTAAAACAGGATATTGAACACCTGATGGAGACTGTGGAATGGAAATAGTAGAAGGCTAGTGACGGAGGCTGGATTTTATGTTTAACTTTGCAGACGTTTTTCATACTACAAAATTTTATTTCCTTTGTCCTATATCCTGTCGGGAAAATCCGGAGGATATACAGGGGATTTGTTTTTTACGTAATAGTAAATCTATTAATTCTGAAAATTAAGTTCGTTTCATAATTGTAAAACAGTTTCTGTGGGGATTTTTTTAAAAACAGAAATACAACCCGATTGCCTTCTGGGAGTTTGGGAGATTACCGAGGATTATGACACGCTTCATTCCCTGGTGAGATTGAATAAGGAGGAGAAGGCAAGGCTGGCAAGTTTTCGGAGTTTGAGCAGGAAGCTGGAATGGCTGAGTGTTCGTGCTTTAATCAAAAGCATGAAGGGGCATGATGCAAAAATCACCTACAATGCTGAGAATAAACCCTATCTGAATGGTGGATCGGGAAATATCAGTATTTCCCATTCCAGAAACCTTACCGCGATCCTGGTGAGCCCCGATAAGCGGGTGGGGATCGACCTTGAATACATGTCGGGAAAAATCAGTAAACTCGGACATAAGTTCATGAACAGTAAGGAAATGCTGACGGAAAATATCAATGACAGGAAGTTCCACCTGTACCTTCACTGGTGTGCCAAAGAGGCTTTATATAAAATATGTAACAAGCAGGATGTAAATTTCAGGGAGGGGATTACGATCCTGCCTTTTGAACCTGAGGACAATGGTTTTCTGCGCGGACATGTTGTTAACAGTGCAGGTGAAGAGATCTTCGATCTGGAATATTTGCACCACGAAAATTATTCACTGGTATGGTGTTGTAAGAAATGAGTAAATTTTTCAAAATATTATCGCAAGGCAAAGGATTTGCAGTACTTGTGGATCCGGACAAACACGACTTCAGCAGCCTGGATTTGCTGGTTTCGAAGTTTGGAGGAAACGGTCCTGATCTTATTCTTGTAGGGGGAAGCTTGCTGTTCAACCCCATTGATGATACCATTGCCTTGCTTAAAGCGCGGACAAAGATCCCCGTTTACCTCTTCCCGGGTGATGTTTCGCAGCTATCCGATGATGCTGACGGGATCCTTCTTTTATCGCTTATATCGGGCAGGAATCCCGATTTCCTCATAGGAAACCATGTGATCGCAGCTCCCAGGCTCAGACGTTCTGGTATTGATATAGTGCCCACCGGTTACATGCTCATTGAAAACGGACATTCCACATCGGTAGAGTATATGAGTAATACATCTCCTATTCCATTCGGAAAGACAGACCTGGCGGTTGCCACAGCCATGGCGGGGGAGATGCTGGGGATGAAGGCGATTTACCTGGAGGCCGGTAGTGGCGCTGCCAAAACTGTGGGGATTGAAATGATCAGCGAAATCAGAAAATCAGTCTCCCTGCCCGTGGTGGTAGGAGGCGGTATTCGTACGGTTGAAGATGCCGAAAGGGTCTATCAGGCCGGTGCGGACCTTATCGTTATCGGCACCCAGTTGGAGGAATCGCCGGGTACAATCAAAGAATTCGCAAAACTTCGCGACAGTTTGAACAGATGATCAGTGGAAAAAGGCCGGGATGATAACTTCTTACCGGATCATCTCTGTAATCACCTTCCCTGAAGTATTCCCCGAAACCGAAATTTCCAGGAAATAGGCGATGGTAGGTACAATATCTGCCGGGGAAACGCGAGCAGGAACAGTTAGCCGATTGATCTTCCATCCGTAAAAGATCAGCGGCACATGGCCGTCGTAATGGAAACTGGACATCGTCTCCCGGGAATCACTCCCTTTTTCGATCCAGCCGGGGGTAAGGTATATGATCACATCACCACTGCGTTTCTGGTTATAGCTGTTCTGAATGCTCTTAAAGATCCCCTCGGTGAAATTGTTCCGCTGAAGAATGTAGGAGGGCAGGGCATTGGCAACCCCTGTGAACTGGATCATAAAATTGGCCACCCGTTCCTGAACCTCCTCCAGGGAGAGCCGTGAATCTTCAATCAGTTTCCGGTTTAGATAGATCTGGTTCGCGTAATAAAGATTTACCCAGTTTCCCTGCCCGTATATGGCGTTGAGGTACGACTTCAACAGTGAAATACTGCTGTGATAATTAAAGTATCCCGAAGGTACTCGATATTCTTCCAAAATACGGGGATCATCGGCAACGGCATTGTCTGCTGTAAGGTAAACCAGCGTATTCTCCAGCCCTATCTGTTCGTCGAGGAAGTTCAGCAGGTGGGCAATATCCTGGTCCAGTCGCATATACATATCCTGCACCTCCACCGACCGGGTGGTATAGTTCTCAAGGAGATACTTACCGGCATTGAAACTGATGTTTACCCAGTCGGTAACATTCCGCTGCCCCAATGCCTCATTGATAATGGCACTGATTGCAAAATCTTTGGTGTAGGTATTACCATATGGGGTGAACATAAGTACGGAATAATCTTTTCGTTTATTCGCATCTCCCATCCGTGGAAGGTCATAAGGGAAGGTGATCTGTCCCCTGAATCCCTTCTCATAGGGGTTGTTGTCGAGCATGCTTTCCGTGTATTCACCAATGGGAAGCATGGTTTCCCATCGTTTTTCCCTGTAGATATCCTTGTAGTTCTTTCCGTTGAATTCATCCACCCAGTGCGGAAGCGAATCCATGTAATAGGTACTGGTTGTCCAGGTACCATGTTCGGGATCGTACCAGTAGGCGCCGTTGGCAGTATGTCCCGATTGCAGTACAGCGGCCTTGGGATCCAGGGATATCCCGACCACCTTCGACCTGAACTGCGTAACAATTCTGAGCTCATCGGACAGGGTCCGTGCAGTCATCAGGTTGGGGGAGGTATGGCCGTTCCTGTCGGACCTTAAAATGGCATGTACCGACGGGTCATCAACACAATACCTGATCTCTCCCGCACTCCGGTCGAACCAGTAATCGGCAACGATACCATGTACGTCTGCACGGGAACCTGTGCCAATGGTGGCATATCCAACAGCCGATTCGGTAATCAACTGATCATACCGCGTATTCTTGCAGTTGGTACCCATGCCCGCCATGCGTTTGAATCCTTCGTCACCGAATTTATCCCAGTAGGCAGACAGATAGTCGTAACGCATCCCCGATACGGTGATCCCTACCACAAGTTTTGGCTTGCCCGAAGGGATACGCTGTGCTTGCAACTGAAAAAATACTGTAAATATTATCAGAATGGTACCTATGCTCTTCAACCTCATTAACCTGGTTCTTTTTTATGAATTCAACTTTTAGTTGCACTCTGTAATGCAGCCCCACAGCCATAACGCGTACAAATAATTTTTATTATTTTCCTGTGGTGGTGAATGGCGGCAAAGTAACTAAATATAATAACACGGTGTTTTTACCTGCTTCAATTTTTTTTAACTAGTGAAAATGTCGGAACCGTGATGCGTCAGATATTATGGATGCGTCAGATGTTTTTAGAGACGCAATGCATTGCATCTTTACCACCACAACCTGGCAGATGCCATCCCGAAAAATAAATTATGGAAAAATATATTTCAGATGAAGCATCCCAGGCTCAGACATATTTCAGGCAATGGCCATGGAGCAACAGTCGTTACCTGATGATAACCTTTGCACCACCATAACTGTCGCCTGACCTCTGCAGCAGGTAAACACCGCTCTGCAGGGCGGATACATCCAGGATAATACTGAATGTTCCTGCAGGGGGCATTGTCCGGATCACAGTTCTGCCCGAAAGGTCTGCGAGAATGAGTATGGTACCGTTTGAAAAGGGTACCGAAGTTTTTATACGGAGCTGGTTGCGGGCCGGGTTCGGATAGACGTTCAACACGGGGGAAGCGTATTTTGTAAGGATGTTTGTCCCAAGGCTGTCCAGACTAACTTCCAGTGAAGTTTTCTGGTAATCAAACACCTCCACGCCCCACACTGTGTCGGGAACAAACCCTTTGGCGGATACGGCCAGGTCATACACACCTTCCTTCAGGTAGCGGTAAAAGCTTCCGTACACCGTATCACTATCTACCCATGAGCTGTCATTGTCGTGGTCCATAACCCATATTTTTGCTGCCACAGGATTGCCATTGAAATTGTTTGTCACCTTCCCGTGGATGCCATACCTGGCCTGGCTGATCATATTGATCAAACTCCACTGATTGTAATTCCAGTAGGTTTCCAGGTTCTCCGATTCTACCTTTTTGGTATTGCTCAGTTCCAGGGTCACTTCCCTGCCGTGGAGATAGTAATTAACATAATCCTGCCTTCCGCCTTCAATGACGTACCAGTCCGCCCCATTGGTGATGCCGTCTGTAAAAAGGCCCATATATGACGGGTTCACCGCCTGGGCCTCATCGGCGTATTCCCTGGATATCAGGATGTACCAGTCATCATCCGGGTGCCTTGCATATTTGTGGTCCCACGGATAATTCACCACCTCGGCACCCGAATGCATATTGGCCGACATGTTGAACCTGTGTTCCATCATGAAGAGCATCATATACTGATTCTCCATATAAATTCCAGCAGTATCGTTCGGGTCGCCGGAGCCGGGATCCGGAAAACCTCGGTTCAGGTCGTAGTAGTCGTTTGGATAATATGGTCTGGTGGACCCGACCACACTGTTGTCGCTTGAATAATAGGTGTAATCGGGATTGGAAAGTGGATTGATCCAGATCTCCACATCATCCACAATACGGTCTATCTCCACATTGGAGCCGTAATTTGTGAGAATAAAATCGATCAGCCGCAGGCAGAGCACATACCCGACCAGTTCATCACCATGCATGGTTGAGCTGTACAGGAAGGCAGGTTCGTCCTCCTCCTCATCCACGTTGTCTGATATCTTAACAGCCAGGAGCAGCTTACCGTTGAGACTCGTACCGAAGGTGTCGATACTGCAGATAGCCGGATAGGTTGCCGTAAAATAGTGCATCATGCTGTCGTACTGCGCATAAGTCGGGTATTTCGTAAAGGTGAGCGCCTCAGCGAGACTTCCGGCCATATCGCTCGTATCCAGTTGGGGAGCAGCAGGAAGCAGTTTCAATCCGGAATATTGTTGGTTGAACAGCTTATATTCATCCTCTGTAAGTACCAGGTCAAGGCTGTCATTTTTAAGGTCCTCCCTGTAAAACTTTACAGGAAGTGCGCTGAGCGATTTCTTCTGGCTCACCGGGATCCGCACCCTGAACTGTTTCTCCTGTGCAGAGATTCTTGTTGCCATGCCGGCAACCAGCAGAATAACAGGTATCAGGTATCGCAGTGTCATCTGTTCATTTTATCATACATTGAACCGGATATTGAGAATATCTCCGTCACCGACCACATAATTTTTTCCTTCCACAGAGAGTTTTCCGGCCACTTTGCACGCCTGTTCCGATCCCAGTTCAACGAAATCGTTGTATTTCATCACCTCAGCCCTGATAAACCCCCGTTCCAGGTCGCTGTGTATCACCCCGGCGGCCTGTGGCGCAGTCATCCCTTTCCTGATGGTCCATGCCCTGATCTCTTTGGGCCCCACGGTAAAAAACGACATCAGGTTCAGCATGGAATAGGCGGAACGAACCAATTTACCTACGCCAGGTTCAGTCAGCCCCGCATCGGCCAGAAACTCCTCCCGGTCCTCTTTATCCAGTTCCGAAATTTCAGCTTCCAGTTTTCCGGCAAGCACAAGAACCTCTGCATCGTCCTCTTTCAAAAACTCTTTAACCTCAGACACGTACCTGTTCCCATTGGTTGCAGAGGCATCATCCACATTGCATACATAGAGGATGGGCTTGTTGGTGAGCAGGTACATATCGTCGCTGTATTTCTTGTCGGTCTCATTCACCGGGGCAGTAAGTGCATTCTGAAAATTTTCCAGGTGATCACGATAGACCTGCAGTACCTCGATCCCTTTTTTGGCATCCTTGTCGCCCACCTTGGCCAGTTTTTCCAGGCGAATAATCTTTTTCTCCACCGATTCAAGATCCATCACCTGCAGTTCCAGGTTAATGGTCTCAATATCCCGCACCGGGTTCACCGAACCCTCGATGTGGGGCAGGTTTTCATCGTCGAAACAACGCAACACATGGATCAGGGCATCGCTGTTCCTGATATCCGACAAAAATGAGTTGCCAACGCCCTCACCCTTATTGGCCCCTTTAGCCAGTCCCGGGATATCAACGATCTCCACCGTGGCAGGAATGATCTTATCGGTAGGCTGAAAATTTTCCAGGTTATAGAGCCGTGGATCCGGAACATCCACCGTTCCGATATTTGATTTGTTGGATGTGAATGCAAAGCTGGAGATCTCAACCTTGGTGTTTGACATACAATTGAAAAGGGTCGATTTCCCCACGTTGGCAATGCCAATAATTCCACATTTCAGGGCCATTTGCTATACTGGTTTTTTGTTTTTATTCGGGGAGTAAAGGTAGGTTTTTTTTGCTTTCCGGT
>JBBDIE010000165.1:0-14628 GCA_040880545.1 Bacteroidales bacterium
ATATAACTACTATAATCCTTCAGCATCGGGGTATACTCCTGCTGGAAGTGTATTGAGTCGATCATAAAATCAGCACTGGACCTGTTGCAGGCAGTGGGCACATTATACAATACGGTAATCCGGAGCAATGCTTTTACATCCACATCATGCGCTTGTGGCTGCATAGGATCCCAGAAGAAGATCATAATATCAATTTTGCCATCTGCAATCAATGCTCCCATCTGCTGGTCACCTCCAAGGGGACCCGATTTCAGTTTGGTAATGGACAACGGCAGGGAAGATTTCTTTTTCAACGACTCTTCAATCATCCTTCCCGTTGTTCCGGTGCAGTATAACTCATGATGATGTAATTTCGACCAGTTATATTCTACCCAGTCTCTCAAATCTGCTTTCCTGTTGTCGTGTGCAACAAGGGCTATTTTTTTAATTGTGTTCATAGGTCAAGAAGTTAATAGGGAAGCTTTTTCGCTCTATATTCGGTGGTAAAAATAATGCTAAATAAACAAAATGATCATCTAAATGTATTATTGTTACTATTTTTGTCTCTATTAATTTTAATCAGATGTTTGAGAGAAACAGATCCAGGGGAGCTGGAAAATATATAAGGATATCATTGCTGGTAGTCTTCGTGGGCTTGATGATAAGCGTGATCATCGTATTTAATAAATACCAGGGCGTTTTTGGTGAAAATGTAGAAATAAAAGAGGGACACCTCTATTTCTATATTTCTGAAGGCAGCAGTTACGAAGAGGTTTGGGATGCCCTGGATTCTCTGGATATATTGTCCGACACCAGGTCCTTCAAATGGGTCTCTGAGAAAAAGAATTATCCGGAAAATGTGAAGCCCGGGAGATACAGGATCGAACACGGAATGAGCAATAATGAGCTGGTAAATTTGCTCCGGTCGGGTAACCAGGCACCTGTCATGGTTGTTTTTAATAACCTGAGAACTTTGGAGAATCTTGCCGGCAAAGTATCGAAATACCTGGAATGTGATTCGCTGGAGATGTCGTCACATTTGCTCGACCCGGACCTTCCTGCAAAGTATGGATTTACAAAGGAGACATTCAAGGCGATGTTTATTCCTAACACCTACGAAATGTATTGGTCTTCAACACCTGAAGATTTTACTGACCGCATGGCCCTGGAATATGAACATTTTTGGGAGAAAAGGGACAAGAAGCTGGATAACCTGGAATTGACCCGTGAAGAGGTTTCAACCCTGGCATCCCTGGTTGATGAGGAGACGCTAATTGATGAGGAAAATGAACGGGTAGCGGGAGTTTATATCAATCGACTGAAAATAGACATGCCCATGCAATCCTGTCCGACTTTGAAATTCGCATTGAATGACTGGACCATTACGAGAGTCCTGCATGTGTATAAGCAGGTGGAATCACCATACAATACATACAAGCACAAAGGATTGCCTCCTGGGCCGATCATTATTCCTTCGGTATCGGCCATTGATGCAGTATTGAATTATGAAAGGCACAATTACCTGTACATGTGTGCAAAGGCTGACTTTAGCGGAAAGCATGCATTTGCAAGGAACCTGGTACAGCATAACAAAAATGCAGCAGAATACCAGCGTGAGCTTGACCGGAGACGAATTTACAGGTAGGATTCCGCCTTGTTTAATGAAGTACCGTTACTTCCCGTTCCAGTAAAATATCAAAATTGCTTTGGACACTGTTTCGGATCTTCTCTGAGAATTCAAAAATTTCCCGGCCTGTGGCTTTACCGTAGTTAACGATCACCAGGGGCTGTTTCGGCCAGCATCCGGTATCACCTTCTCGTTTGCCTTTCCATCCTGATTTCTCTATGAGCCATGCTGCAGGGATTTTTACTTTTCCCTTTCCGGCTGGGTAGTTTGGAACACTCCCGTATTTTTCCTGTATTGCATCGAAAATATCCATTGGAACCACCGGATTTTTGAAAAAACTGCCTGCATTTCCGGTCTCTTCCGGATCGGGAAGTTTGTTTTCGCGGATAGAAATGATGGTTTGTCGTAAGTTTGCCAGGTTCTGTTCAGTGAATTTCATGAACTCCTCTTTTACATTGCCATAATCGAGTACAAAATTCTTTTTTTTCTTCAGATTGAATACCACGTTGATGACAATGTAATGTTCCCCATAGATATGCTTGAAGATACTGTCGCGATATGCAAATTTACAAGCAGTGTTTGAGAGTATCTCCACATTCAGTTTCTGTGTGTTAAACACCTCCACATATTCAATAAGATCTTTGGCTTCCACTCCGTATGCGCCGATATTCTGAACCGGGGTGGCCCCTACAGAGCCGGGGATCAGAGACAGATTTTCTGTTCCGTACCAATTGTGCCGTACACAGTGTTCCACAAAAGCATCCCAATTCACTCCTGCACCGACTTTCACCATCAGTTCTGTCTCAGATTCATCCAACAAGTCAATCCCGGACAGCAGCGGATGAATGATCATTCCCTCGTATGGTCCGGTAAAGAGCAGGTTGCTCCCTTCTCCAATGATAAGATATTCGAGGGCACGTTCCTGTGCATGTCTGATGCCATATTCAAGTTCTTCTACTGTTTCAGGTTCAGTGAACCACGATGAGACAATATCCACACCAAAAGTGGTGTTATTTTTAAGGGAATAATTTTTATGAATTTTCAGCATGTTGGACTAATATTTACCAAAGATAACCAACATCACAGAATATTTCTATCTTAGTGAATAGTGAAACGAATCTCCATCACAGTAATTAACGATCTGGTTACGGATCAGCGGGTACACCGTATGGCGGGATCCCTTGTCAGACAAGGTTACAAAGTAAGACTGACAGGAAGAAAACTTCCCGGAAGTTTGCCTGTGACAGACCTCCGGTTTACCTGGGTTAGGTTCAGAATGTTATTCAGGAAAGGTCTACTTTTCTATGCCAGTTACAATATACGGTTGTTTTTAAGTCTCCTGTTCTGCAAAAGACCGGATATCCTGATCGCGGTGGACCTGGATACATTGTCTGCAAATTTTCTGGCTGGAAAATTAAGGCGTATTCCACTTATATACGACAGTCATGAATATTTCACCGAGGTACCGGAACTGATTAACCGGCCACGGGTTAAAAGAATTTGGGAGGCTATTGAAAGGTATATCGTACCTAAACTGACACATGCCATCGCGGTGAGCGAATCGATATCGAAGGCTTACAACGACAAATATGGTGTGCAATTCGTTACCATCAGAAATGTATCAGAATTAAGGAGTCCTGAACTATATCCGGGCTTTAACGATAACTATACGGCGAAATACAAACTCATTTACCAGGGGGCACTGAATTTGGGGCGTGGTATAGAATTGATGATCGAATCTTTGCGCTATATGCAGGATACCATGTTGTTTATTGTTGGAGACGGTGATATCAGGCAGGAACTTCGTCAAATGGTGCACAAACTGCAACTTACCGACCGGGTGATGTTCCCGGGTAGGATTCCACCAGCAAAGCTGGTCGGGCTAACGGCCCACTGCAATGTAGGATTATCACTGGAGGAGGACAGAGGGTTGAATTACAGGCTGGCACTGCCCAATAAGGTGTTTGATTATATCCAGGCGAGAATTCCCGTCCTCTGTTCAGATCTGCCTGAAATGGCTGCACTTGTAAGGAAATATGACATCGGGGAGGTCTGCAGCAGCAGGAAACCTGAACAATTGGCGAGCCAGTTGTCGGGAATGATGAAAAACCAGGATGCAATTTTGATATGGAAAGAAAACCTCGAAAAGACGGCCCGGGAACTTTGCTGGGAGAATGAGGAGCAGAAATTACTGGGTATCGTTGAAAATTCATTGTAGTCAGGAAAAATTCAGATCATTTAACATTTACCGGGAAATTTCGTTATACTTTGAACGTTATTATTTAGAAATTAACTGGTATTAATAAAAAAAGGAGAAGATGAAGATTATTATTGCTGCACTAATCTTAGCAGGAACATTCACAGTAATGGAGGCACAAGTTGACTTCAGGCAAATCAATTCCAGTGAAGAGATGAACAAGGTTTGGACTGATGCCCAAAGTCAGAATAAACCTGTTTTTGTAGACATATATGCCACCTGGTGCGGACCATGTAAATGGATGGATGCCAATGTCTTTGCCATGGAATCGGCTGGTGATTACATGAATTCTGAATTTATCAATGTAAAGATGGATGGTGAATCGGAATTTGGAAGGATTTTCGCAGCGGAGAGCAGACTTAGTGCGTACCCTTCATTTTTTGTTTACAATTCCAGCAAAGAACTGATGAATACCGTGGTTGGGGCAAAACCTTGGGAAGAGTTGGAACCCCAGTTGATTTCAACACTGGAATTTTATCCGGTACTGGAGATCATGGACAACAAATTTAAATCTGGATTACTGGAGAGAGATGAATACCCCAGGTATTTAAAGGCGCTCCGTGAAATGGGAAAAGAGGAGCTTGGCAGTGCAGTGGCCTATTCCTATGAAAAGGAATTTGTTAATGGAGGAGAAATGACTATTGAAGATATTCAGGTGCTAGCGTTTTATACTAAACAACAGACAGATAGCTGGAAGAGCCTTACCTCAGATATTTCAAAATTAAAGCTGGCGCTAGATGGGGAACTGGAAAAATTCATTGATCATGCAGTAACAAGCTCAATTCAGTCAGGTGTGGAGAACACTGATATTGAGTATGTCAGTGCGATGAATGAAATTCTGCCCCAACTGTCCGAAGGAACGAACCTCGATCCGGCTGAATTGGAATCCATTTCCTATATATATTATTACCATTATAGTGAGCTGTTCGATGAAATGATAGGATTCATTGACAATGAATTTGAAACCAGGCGTCGTGGAGATCACAAATGGCTGTTTGAGGCCGCTGCAAATGCCGTTTTCCTGGATCCTCAAAATGTTGAAGTTGCTGAAAAGGGGTTGGAGTGGTTCCAGGCTTGCATTGATTTACAGGAGAACCAGGAGTACTATTACCACCTTGCATTATGTGAGTATTTTACAGATTCACCTGAGAAAACCATTGCTACATTGAATAAATCAATGGAGTTCACTGACGATCCAGAGATTATTCAGTCAACTAAGTCAATAATCAGCCAGGTGGAGGAGGAGTTAGCCAACCAGTAACTTTACTGGCTCCGGCCTTATAATCTGGCCAGGTCATCTGATTCCCAGACTACTTTAGGTTTTTCCATGTTCATGATCGTGATCATAGCATGGGCAACCTGGGTGGTTTGGATTCCTTTATACTTCCTGAGATTTCCGGTCATTGCCCAACCCAGCAGATTGTTCAGTAATTTTCCCGATGCTTCTCCAAATCTGAATTCCTCCCTTTTTGACAGAAGCAGGGATGGCCTGATGATTGCAAGCCTTTTTAAATCGTACTGAATTACACGATCCTCCATTTCCGTTTTTACATCCAAGTAGAATCCCCGACCACTTTTTCCTGCCCCTACAGAACTAATGACAATAAATCCTTCCACTCCATTGTTGCTGGCAATACGGGCTAGGGTAGAAGGCATCTCCAGATCCACCATTTTAAAGGCCTCCCTGCTCCCTGCTTTCCGGCTGGTTGTACCAAGACAGCAATACAGTTCATCTCCCTTTATTTTCCCTGAGATATGGTCAAGGTCCGTTAACGAATTCAGCACCACTTCCAGTTTTGGATGTTCAAGGGGGAGGACCTTTCGTGAAAATGCGATAATTTTCTCGTACCGGTGGTCGTTGATAAGCAAGTGAATTAAATCCTTACCCACAGCTCCTGTGGGACCGAATAAGATGGCCGTTTTCCCAATGCGTTCCATGGTCACAGTCCTAGCAGGAGACCTTCTGGGTCATTGGTTCCAAACAGCATGGCAGATGGAGTTTCAATAAATTCCTTTACAGCTTTCAGGAAACTGACTGAATCTTTTCCATCTATAACGCGATGGTCATAGCTGAGTGCAAGATACATCATGGGCCGAATCTCCACTTTACCATTTATGGCCACCGGCCGTTCAATGATATTATGCATTCCCAGAATACCCGACTGGGGAGGGTTAAGGATCGGCGTACTTAGCATTGACCCAAATATTCCACCGTTGGTAATGGTAAAGGTCCCACCCGATAATTCATCCATGGAAATCCGGTTTTTCCTGGCACGCCCTGCAATGTCCAGTATCTGTTGTTCAATGTCAGCCAGACTGAGGGTTTCGGTATTTCTGATTATTGGAACCATAAGGCCTTTTTCAGTTTGAACGGCAATTCCCACATCGCAGAAGGCAGGTGAGACGATCTCATCGCCTTCCAGGTATGAATTCACCTTGGGGTATTGTTGAAGGGCCATGGTCACAGCCTTGGTAAAAAATGACATGAACCCCAGTTTTACCCCATGCTTTTCAACGAACTTTTCCTGGTATTTCTTCCTGATCTCCATAACTGCGGTCAAATCAGCCTCATTAAAGGTGGTCAACATCGCCGTTTCATTTTTCACTGCCACCAGTCTTTGACTTATCTTTTTTCTTAACTGGCTCATGGAGTTCCTCTCTTCTTCCCTGGAGGCTTCCTTTTTGGTGAATGAGTTGCCGGCATCAGATGTCCAAATATGCTTAATAGCCTGAATATCAGATGATGTGATCTTCCGTAAACCATTAATCACATCATCCAGACTGAGTCCCTCCTCATCCATCATTTTTCGTGCAACCGGGGTTACTTTCACATGGGCATTGACCTTCTTTTTTTCTGTCTGTAATTCCTCCTTTTCCCTGGTTGTGGTTTCGGCTTTTTCCGGTGTCTTCTTATCCGATTCCTCCACCGGTTTTTCCGCCGTTTCCTTTTCTTTCGTTTCTTCCTTCTTTTCAGTGGGTTGAACGGAAGTATCAATCCGGCAAGCTATGTCTCCAATCGAAAGTGTTTGTCCCACTTCAGCAAGGAGTTCCACCTTCCCTGCCTTTTCAGCAATGAGTGGCAGGGTAGCCTTTTCCGATTCCACTTCTCCAATTTCCTGATCCTTTTGTACGACATCGCCGTTTTCGACGAACCAGTTGGCCAGTTCCACCTCTGTGATGGATTCTCCCGGACTGGGAATTTTAAGCTCAATAATCATAGAGATGTTATTTAGTCTTTACCTGTTCATCAAAATAGTAATGTTGTTTCAGTATTTCTTTCCTGGAACTGCCTATTACACATTGTAACCCGCAATAGACATTTTGGAGTTCGCATGTGCATTCCCTGAATACTTTTCCGATAATCTCTGCCTGGCTTAATTCATGAATCTTAAACAGGCCGGTTGCCGGACTTCCGGATGACTGTCGTGTCACCGGTATCACATCATACTCCTTCATCTGATTCTGAATATAAAACCAGGGTCCCATATTTTCAGGTTCTTCCTGGACCCATAATGTGAGCATATTTTCGGTATACTTTCGCATAATTTTTTTCAAATCTTCCGCAGGGAAAGGGTGCAATTGTTCCAGACGGATCAATGCGATGTCCCTTGCATTTAACTCCTCTTTTCGCTTTAGCAGATCGTAATAGATCTTTCCACTGCAGAATACCACCCTACGAACCTCTTTCCTGTCTGTATCCTGATCATCAATCAGCGGTAAAAATCCCCCGTCCTGGAAGTCCTGCATTTTTGAGACACATTTCGGATGTCTGAGCAGACTCTTGGGTGTGAAGACGATCAGCGGAACCCGGGAAACCTTCTTCAGATGACGTCGTAGCAGATGAAACAAGTTGGCTGGTGTAGTGACATTCACCACATGCATGTTGTTGTTTGCAGACATATTAAGGAATCTTTCAACCCTGGAACTTGAGTGTTCGGGTCCTTGTCCCTCAAAACCGTGGGGGAGGTACAGAACAAGCCCGTTCATTACACCCCATTTTTCTTCTGCACTGCTAATATATTGATCAACTATTACCTGGGCAACATTATAAAAATCACCAAATTGTGCCTCCCAGATGGTAAGCGTATTGGGAGTGGCCATGGCATAACCGTATTCAAATCCCATCACACCATATTCATTTAAAGGCGAATTATAGATGTTGAATTGAGCCTGTTTATCGGAAACATGATGGAGCGGGATGTAATTTTCGGTTGAATCCTCAATGACAATGCCGGCATGTCTATGGGAGAAAGTACCCCGCATGGAGTCCTGTCCGCTGATCCTTACCGGATGACCGTCGAGTAGTAGTGTTGCATAGGCAAGTTGTTCCCCCAGTGCCCAGTCGAGCCGATCTTCGCGGATCATTTTGCGCCGTTCTTCGAAGAGTTTTTTAGTTTTGGAAATAAAGGCATAGCCATCCGGAAGGGTATTGATCCTGTTGGCGACCATGGTTAGTAACTCAACATCAACGCCTGTATCGATAGGATTTATAAAATCTTCATCGCAAGCATATTTAAAACCTGGCCAATGTTCTCTAAGAAACTGAGGGATACTTACCTTGTGCAGCTTTCGGGCAGTTTCAAGCCGCTTCTCCATCTCCTGATCATATTCCGATTCAATTTTCGAAGCCTCTTCTTCAGTCAGGATTTCCTGTTTCGTCAGCTTTAGCCTGTAAATATCCCTGGGGTTGGGATGTTTGGCAATATCCTTGTACAAAGTTGGTTGTGTGAACCGGGGTTCATCGCCCTCGTTGTGTCCATACTTTCGGTATGCCAGGATATCGATGAAAACATCTGTATGAAAAGTCTGCCTGTAATCAACAGCCAGGCCGACCACTTGTGCCAGTGCTTCGGCATCATCTCCATTTACGTGAAAGATGGGTGATTTGGTTACCTTTCCCACATCTGTGCAGTAGGTGCTCGATCTTCCGTCGATATAGCTTGTGGTAAACCCAACCTGGTTATTTATGACAATATGAATGGTACCCCCGGTTTTATATCCATTCAGCTCCGACATCTGAACAACTTCGTACACAACTCCCTGGCCGGCTATGGCTGCATCACCATGAATCGTTATCGGGATCAACTTATTGTTGTCCCAGTTATGATGTTGTTCAATCATCGCCCGGGCGATACCCTGAATCACCGGTGTGGATGACTCCAGGTGGGATGGATTGGGAGTTAAATTGAGAATTACCTCGTGGCCGGCAGGTGTTTTGATTGTATTTCCGTATCCCAGGTGGTACTTAACATCACCCAATGAAATGGTTCCTTCGTACTCTTCGCCCTCAAACTCTTTAAATATGTTCTCTGTGGGTTTTTGCAGCACATTGGCCAGCACATTCAATCTTCCACGATGAGCCATGGCAATGGTATATTCCTTCACACCCTGTGCAGCTCCCCTTTCAATTAGAATGTTCAATGCAGGGATCAGAATTTCGGAACCCTCCAGTGAAAATCGCTTTTGTCCTACAAATTTCTTATGTATGAAATTCTCAAATCCAACCGCCTTTTTCAGATGATGGTAAATATCCAGCTTTTCTTCCGGTGTAAACTGAGCCGTATTGATCCCCTGTTCGATCCTGTCCTGTAACCAGGCGATCTTGTCAGGCTTGCGAATAAACATGTACTCAGATCCAATATCGGCACAGTAAGTGTTTTTCAGGAAATCTACGATGTTTCTCAACTTTGCCTTCCCAATGCCGATTTCTTTCCCCGCATAAAATGATGTATCGAGATCCTGTTCTGTCAGTTCATAATTTTCCAGGTCAAGTGTAGGATAGTACTTTCTGCGTGTTCTTACAGGGTTGGTAGTGGTAAAAAGGTGTCCCCGTTTCCGGTAGCCATTGATGAGGTTAATTACTTTAAATTCCTTGTCAAAGAGATCAGAGAATTCACCATTGAACTGTGTTCTCGCAAATTCAAAACCTTCGAAAAAACGTTGCCACGTGGTTTCCACCGAAGCCGGGTCGTTCAGATACTGCTGATACATCTGGTCGATAACAGCAAGATCCAGGTTGCCCATATAAGAGAATTTATCCATTTTTGCACGGGGTGTTTATATTTACCCTTCTCAAAGGTATAGTTTTTTGAAAAATGTGATTTCCTCCTGGTTGTTTTTAATGCACCTGAGTTAAGCTGTGAAACACCTTTGAGCAGTATTTTGTTTGATAATAGCATGTAATTGTATTTGTGTAACATGTGGACAGGTAGAATATTTATATTATTTTCGCTGTTGAATAATTATGAAAGAAGATATAGTTACCTATTAAAATCAGTTGAATAATTATGAAAATTGGCATTTTAAAAGAGTCTGCAGGTGAGAACAGGGTCTCCATGCTGCCTGATAGTGTAAAAGCACTTGTGGAACTGAAAATTACTTTATTGGTTGAAAAAGGAGCAGGTGCAGCCGCTTCAGTTCCCGATGCTTTATATGAAGATGCAGGGGCGAAGATAGCATCCAGGGCCGATGTGATCAAAAATGCTGATGTGATCACCATGGTTAACGGACCGGAAATTTCTGAAGTCGGGAAACTTGGTAACGGAAAAATTATTGTTGCCGGAGTAAATCCGCTCACTAACCATGAATTGGTTAAAAAATATGCCGATGAAGGGGTTACACTTTTCAGCCTGGATATCATTCCACGTACCACCCGGGCCCAGGCAATGGATATTCTCTCATCACAGGCAACTGTTGCAGGGTATAAGGCTGTGCTGGATGCGGCTGTAAGACTGCCGGGATTTCTTCCGATGTTTATGTCTGCTGCAGGAACCATAAAGCCATCCAAAGTTCTTGTACTGGGGGCAGGGGTGGCAGGATTGCAGGCCATTGCTACTGCAAGGAAACTAGGCGCAGTGGTTGAAGTATTTGATGTGAGGGCAGCTGTGAAAGAGGAAGTGCAGAGTCTCGGTGCTAAATTCATTGAGGTGGAGGGTGCCAAAGATGATGCTTCCGCAGGTGGTTACGCAGTTGAACAGTCTGAAGAGTTTAAGAAACGGCAGAAAGAGATGGTCCATGAACATTGTACCAGGGCGAATATCGTGATATGTACTGCACAAATACCTGGCCGTGAGGCTCCTTTATTGGTTACAAAAGCTTCTGTTAAGGCAATGGCACCTGGTTCGGTAATCATAGATCTGGCAGCTTCCAGTGGAGGAAACTGCGAATTGACCAAAAACAATGAAGTAGTTGTTGAACATGGTGTAACCATTGTGGGGGAGTCGAATTACCCATCGGGAATGCCTAAGGATGCCAGTCAGATGTTTGGTAAAAATGTGTTGAATTTTCTGAAACTCATTATTTCAGAAAATGGGGAGTTGAATCTGAACTGGGAAGATGAACTTGTTAGCGGAACAGTGGTGACCCATGAAAAAGAGATAAAGAACGAGCGTGTCAAGGAATTTATGAATAAGTAAATAATTTGTACTATGGAAAATATACTGCAATTTTTCTATGAGAATAAAGAGGCAATATTTATTATTGCGCTGACGATTTTCCTCGGTATTGAGGTAATTTCAAATGTCCCTTCTGTGCTGCATACGCCGTTGATGTCGGGTGCAAATGCAATCAGTGGTGTGATTATTATAGGGGGGATCATCCTGGTTGGACATGCGGATCTGGAAAATCTGAAGGAGGGATCCAATCTTCTGAACCTGATCCTTGGGATCTTTGCACTGTTCTTCGGGACACTCAATGTGGTTGGCGGATTTGTTGTTACCGACCGGATGCTTGAAATGTTTAAAAAGAAAAAAAAGTAAGCTGATAATATTATGAATACACTTACCAACCCAAATACAGATATCTTACTGGAATTTATTTATCTCCTTGCGGCAATATTTTTCGTGATCGGAATGAAACTTTTGAGTCATCCTGAAACAGCCAGGAAGGGGAACCTGTGGGCAGGTACGGGTATGCTCATGGCGATGGCGGCAACCTTGTTCTTTCACCGATTAGGTGATCCATTGGTTGCCATTAAATCAGGCAACATCATAATTATAGTTATTGCAATTGCAATCGGCTCTGTGGTGGGTGCCATAGTGGCCCGTAAAGTAAAAATGACAGCGATGCCCCAGCTGGTATCGTTATTCAATGCAAGTGGCGGAGCAGCATCGGCATTGGTTGCCCTGATCGAATTTTCCAATCCCGAAAATCAGTCCACACTGGTTACCATCCTTGGCATGGTCATCGGAAGTATCGCATTCAGCGGTAGTGTCATTGCATTCGGAAAGCTGAACGGCAACGTTAAAGATATTTTTGCCAGGTGGCTGACTTATGTAAACCTGTTGTTCATGATAGCAGTGGTTGCAGGTGTGGTCGTACTGGTAACTACCAATGTTCCAACCGAGACACAACAGATCATGGTATATACATTGCTGGCCATCTCACTGATATATGGTATCACTTTTGTGATGCCCATTGGCGGTGCTGATATGCCGGTGGTGATCTCACTGCTGAACAGTTTAACAGGTATTGCTGCAGCAATGGCAGGTTTCATCTATAGCAACCAGGCCATGATCCTGGGTGGAATTTTTGTGGGTGCGGCCGGAATGATTCTGACCCTGCTTATGTGTAAAGCGATGAACAGATCGTTACTGAATGTGATCATTGGTGCGTTTGGCGGCGGAGGCGTTGCTTCGGATAAGGAGGCAGGAGTAATAAAAGAGGTGTCAGTTACAGATGCAGCTGTTCTGTTAAGTTACTCTTCGAAGGTGGTAATTGTACCAGGATATGGTTTAGCTGTTGCCCAGGCACAGCATATATGTAATGAGATGGGCAAATTGCTGGAGGCAAACGGCGTTGAAGTAAAGTATGCCATCCATCCTGTGGCTGGAAGAATGCCGGGTCACATGAACGTTTTGCTGGCTGAAGCTGATGTTCCCTATGATAAACTGATTGAGATGGATGAGGTCAACCCTGATATGCCCAATACAGATGTGGTAGTTGTGATTGGGGCCAATGATGTTGTGAACCCGGCTGCACTGGATGATCCGTCAAGTCCAATTTACGGGATGCCGATTATCAAAACTCATGAGGCAAAAAATATTATTGTAATGAAAAGGGGGATGGGGAAAGGTTATGCGGCTATCGAAAACTTCCTCTTTTACGATGACAAGACAAGGATGTTGTTCGGCAACGCCAAGGATTCACTACAAAAACTGGTTACAGAAATTAAAAATCTGTAACCGTCAGACAATAAAAGTTTCAGGAAAGGGGGGTGAATGTTACCTCCCTTTTTCATTTAATTCATTTTTTTACGTTTTTTTGAGAAAACAAAAAAAAATTCATGATACATTATTATACGTTCATCCCGGAATGACCATCTTCGGTCAAATTGTTAAATAGCTAAATCATTTACTTACAATGATTTTCCACAATGCACTATAATTGTCATAGAATTGGTATTTTTGAAACAATATAGTTTTTCAGGCGTATACGGATTACACACATACATATAATCATATGCATTGAGTTGTAATGATTTTTAGGGAGTTCATTTTGATTCCCTTGTTAATAGATTAGATTTGGCCAGACTTTTGCACTCCAATCGCTTTAGCTTCAATAAATTTGAGGTTCCAGACATATTCCGGTATGACTGGCTATGGCCGTTAATTATACTGATCTTTTTATCCACGGGCTTGTCTGCCCAGGAGTACACTGTTGACAATTACACCGGTACATGGAGCAATAATAGTTCATGGGTGGATGGCACAAATCCCGGGACAACGGGTATCAACAGTGATGTGCATATATACGGGAATATTAGCAGTTGGAACAATCTTGATTTTAATCAGGGGGACCTGTTTATATATGATACACTTGTAATATACGGGAATCTTACCCTGGGAAATAATTCAAATCTTACCCTCTATCCTGGAGCAATACTTATAGTGCGCGGCGACTATACCTCCGGCAACAATGTGAATGTTTCAAGTGGAGGGGTGATGATCGTTACCGGTGAATTTACCATGACAGGTTCCGATGGTAGCGGCTCATTTGACAATGACGGCGAACTCTATATTTTCGACCCCGATCCGGATATTAAGGGAGGGGATGGTTATGGTGATGTTGATTGTAGCGCTCAACCCGACAGTTGTGATAATTATGGCGGAGAAGATGATTTGGGTGATACTGATCTGGGAGATTTTTTCTTTTCAGGGTCATTCAGCATCGAAGCATCCGGAAGCACAACATTTTGTCCCGGCGGCTCAGTAACCTTGTCGACCATGGACAGCGCTACCAGCTACCAATGGTTTCTTGATGGGATATCAATTGCAGGGGCAACCACTTTTTCCTATACAGCAACTGTAGCAGGTGCATTTCATGTTGACCTGGTCTATTCCGGGGAGTATTTTTCGTTGAGCGCAGTAGATGTATACGGAGATACAGTGTCACCTGTTATTACTGTTTGTGCAGCTGATCAAAATATCGGTGCAGACATCAACTGTGAAGGCACAGTACCCGATTTGACAGGTGGGGTATCTGTCTCAGATAATTGCGGTACAATTGCATCTGTTACGCAATCGCCTCTCGCCGGAACGGTTATCGGTACCGGCATTACAACCGTTACCATTACAGCAACTGACGATTCGGGCAATTCATCAAGTTGTACAGCTGATTTAACAGTGACTGACCTTACAGCACCCACGATCACAGCCCCTTCAGATGTGGCAGTAAATGTTGACGTCGGCAGTTGCGATGCAACCGGAGTTGCTTTAGGATCACCGACTACAAACGACAACTGTGGAGTAGCCAGTGTTACCAACGA
>JBBDIE010000166.1:0-14480 GCA_040880545.1 Bacteroidales bacterium
TGCCAGGCATTTATTTAATGCATTTGATCATTGGTAATCAGAAAGAACAACATATTTTTATAAAACATTGATTATATTCAAAACATGCTTGTTAAAACTTCACTTAAAATTAAAATTTATGAAAATTACAATCCGGCTAATCATGGCAATCCTGGCAGGGATAATGCTGAATGCCTGTACAGAGAGTATACCGGCAAACCTGGAAAATAACAGCATCATTCCAAAACCATTGACCGTCATTGCGTCAGGGGGCTCAATGGAGATCAGTAAAAGGACAAGGATTTTATACTCTTCAGATAATCAGGAATTAATGTTATTGGCAAATCAGATGAATGATTTTCTGAACGTTTATACAGGGGTACAGCATAAGATCCAATTAAATGAAAAGGGACCAAAGTCGCGTAGTATCTTCCTGGAGCTCTTGGATGGCGGCCCTTCATCCTCGGAGGAATATCGCCTGGCCATTTCCGAAAAACAAGTTGTGCTTTCCTCCCCTTCAGCGGAGGGTATATTCAGAGGGATCCAGACATTCAGGCAATTAATATTACTGGAAGGTCCGGAAGTTATGAAAACAGAAGGAACCATCAGAATTCCAACGGGCGTGATTGAAGATTATCCTGAATATGAATACCGGGGGACCATGCTGGATGTTTCCAGGCACTTTTTCGGTCCGGATATTGTAAAAACCCATATTGATCTGCTTGCCCTCTACAAGATTAATGTTCTGCATCTGCACTTATCGGATGACCAGGGGTGGAGGATCGAGATCAAGTCGTGGCCGAAGTTGACAGAGATTGGTGGCAGTACGGAAGTGGGCGGAGGAGAAGGTGGATATTATACACAGGAGGAATACAAGGATATTGTGAATTATGCTGCTGAACGATATATTACAATTGTACCGGAAATTGATATGCCGGGACATACCAACGCGGCACTTGCCTCGTATGCAGAATTGAATTGTGATGGCAAGGCCACCAGTCTGTACACAGGAACCAGGGTCGGGTTCAGCACATTATGTACCCATAAGGAGATTACCTACAAATTTGTGGACGACGTGGTGAGGGAGATCAGCGGGATGTCTCCGGGGCCCTACTTTCATATCGGAGGGGATGAATCGCATGTAACGGCCCTGCCCGACTATATTTATTTTATCGACAGTGTCAGACAAATTGTAAAATCCCACGGCAAAATAATGGTAGGCTGGGACGAAATTTCACACGCCGGATTGGAGGAAGGGGATGTTGCCCAATACTGGGCCTCCTCTGAGAATGCATTGCGGGCCGTTGAAAAAGGGGCTAAACTGATCATTTCACCAGCGAAACAATGTTACCTGGATATGAAATATGATTCGACCACCAGGCTGGGTTTGAACTGGGCAGCATTTATTGAGGTGGATGATGCATACACCTGGGATCCTGTAAAGCTGGTAGATGGCATCGGAAGGGAACATATACTGGGTGTAGAGTCACCGTTGTGGGGAGAGACCATAGAAACTATTGATGATATCGGGTACCTTGCGTTTCCGAGACTAATAGGGCATGCTGAGATAGGCTGGAGCCGGGCAGATTCATTATTGTGGGACGAATATCGCAACAGGTTAAGCGTACATGGTAAACTGCTTGATAAATTTGGGGTGAATTATTATCGATCCGGATTGGTTGACTGGATGGATTAATATAATGTTGAATGCATCTATGGCCGTTAGTTTTTAGTTATAATGAAATATGTTCAAATTGAATCATCATGAAAGTAAAAACCGGATTTAAATTGTTGGCCCTGCAAATCATTTTCATATCCGCCTGCACCAATGTTACAAAGGATATAGGAATATTCGTTGCAAACCAGGATATTGGGGCATGTGCCATTGAGGGGGAAATGAAATATGATGTTGAGGACGATGTATATGTACTTTCTGGATCGGGGGAAAATATTTGGTTTGGGAAAGATCAGTTCCATTATGCATGGTTTAAGTCATCGGGTGACATTACCGTACGCGCGAAAATCGAATTTACAGGTGAAGGGAAGAATGCCCACAGGAAGGCCGGCTGGATGTTTCGTAACGAGCTTGACAGTACGTCGGCACATATCAGCGCCACCATTCATGGCGATGGTCTGACCGGGTTACAGTACAGGCAGGCTAAAGGGGAGGAGATGCAAGAGGTAAAATCGATGGCCAATGATCCACAATATTTTGAAATGCAGAAAAGCGGAGATGAGTTCAAAATGGTAACCTGGTCGCAGGAAGGCAGGACAGATACAGTTTTCTTTAATGCAGACCTGCTCAATGACGCATATTATGTGGGTTTATTCATCTGTTCCCATGATAATTCAGTCAGGGAAAGTGTTAAATTTTCGAAGGTTGAAGTGTGGAGCGGTGGAGAAGAGATACCGCCTTATGAAGTGGGCCATTAATAATCAAGCCACAAATTAGTAAATGAAATAATGAAAAAGAGATCAATTGTAATACTTAGCTTAGGCTTACTATTGGTAGGTGCATGCAAACCGGATAAGTCTACTGATATTTTAGAGCGGAGTAATATCATCGCGTGGTGTATTGTGCCGTTTGATGCAAATGAGCGGGGTCCTGCGGAAAGGGCAGCGATGTTGAAGGAGTTGGGGATTTCGAAACTGGCCTATGATTACCGTGCCCGGCATATTCCGCAATTCAGGGATGAGATCAGGATTCTGGAAGAGGAGGGGATTGAATTAAGCGCCGTTTGGTTGTGGGTACAGGCGATGGAGGACAATAAACTTGATCCGGACAGCGAATCGATTGTGCGCATTGTTGAAGAGACGGGTGTAAATACGGAATTCTGGATAAGTTTTCCGGAGGAGTTTTTCGGGGACACGGACGATGAAGCGAAATTTCAGAAGGCAGTAAAAACGATCCGGAAGCTGGATGAGCGTTTTCGGAAGTACGGTTGCAGTATTGCCTTGTATAATCATGGTGCCTGGTTTGGCGATCCGGAAAATCAGATCAGGATCATTGAGGCGATTGGTTCGGAAACTATTGGGATTGTTTACAATTTTCATCATGCCCATCATGAGATAGATAAGTTTGAAACACTCTTCCCGAAAATGTTGCCCTACCTGACGGCTGTTAACCTTAATGGTATGATAAAGGATGGACAGAAGATCGTTACCATAGGTGAAGGAGAAGAGGAGTTAAACATGATCAGGGTGGTTACAGCATCTGGCTATGATGGTCCGGTTGGCATCCTGGGACACACAGAGGGTGAAGATATCAGGGTGGTGTTGGAAAGGAACCTCCTGGGACTGGAGGAGATAAAAAGAGATTTGGAAAAGCTGCCGGAAGTACAGTAATTAATCCCGTAACATCACACTCCTGAAAAAGGCACCTTGACGTGTAGGTTCATAATCGCCGGTATACATAACGGGCGACCAGCGGGAGTCGAAGCACCATCCAAGCCATGAGATGCCTCTCTCTTCACAAAAATCCACCAACGCGTTACCATAGGTTTCATCGCCATTTACCGGTATATGAACACCCGGTTCATGGGGTAGTGCGAAACCAATTTCGGTAAGGATCACGGGGTATTTTTCAGCCACGAAGCCCCAGTCTTCCTGCCATTGCTGTACCCAGGGTTGCTTTCTCTTTTCGGGATAGGGATGGCTGACGTAGGCCACATTGGATCTGTCTATGGGGTCACTTTTAACAGGGGTAAGGTCGTAGGCCCAGTTGAAACCGGCAACAAGGATCACCGTTTCCGGATCATTAGACCGGATAATATCTATCATTTCCTCGTTCATTTTCTTCCATGCGGCCCATGTAAGGTCTCCAAACTGTCCTCCAATGGTTGGTTCATTGAAGAGTTCATACATGGCGATAACCGGTTCTCCGGAAAAGTGTTTTGATATAGTGGCCCAGAATTTATTTGTTTCCTGTATGGTAGTGTTATAGGAGCGATTCTGAAATTTACCGGTACCCAGATTTCCAATGGAGTGCCAGTCAATCACCAGGTAAAGTCCAAGTTCCCTGGCCCACTGCACAGCCTGGTCCAGCAACTGCAGATAATTTTCCTCCCCTCTTTCGCGCCATGCGTTGGGGTGAACCGGCAGGCGGATCATATCTGCTCCCCAGTTTTCGGCAGTCTCAAAATGCGCTTTGGTCCATTTACCTTCCTGTTCAAGGTTGTGAGGGTCTTTGATATTCAATCCATGAAACAGTACAATTTCTCCGGAACTGTTCTCAAAGTTTTTACCTTTTACAGAAATCTGTTCAGGTGTGTTTTGAGTCTGTGCCAATGTTCCTGAAAGGAAAACCATTGCCAGTGAAGCTGTAAGAATGATGTTTAATTTACACATACAAGGAATCATTAGCGAACTTGTTAAACAAGTATTATATCAGTTTCTAAGTTCTTATGAATGGATCCATTACCATCCTTTCTTACCGAAACTTAGTCAAACATGTGGATGTACCAATTGTATTCATCCATGAGATGGGCTCTAATCTGTTCACGCTTACCGGTTGGGAATTTAGCGGCCACCTTATTCGCCAGAATGGACGGGTCGTTGTTTCGTTTGGCAAAACGCATAAGGTCATAGAAACGTTCCCCTTCGTAGGCCAGTTCCAACGCTCTCTCTTCGAGAATTTCCTGTTCCCACAGTTTTTGCCGTCCAGCAAAATTACCCTCATAATTTATGTACCCTGTAATTTTGTTTGTATATGGGTCATGGAGGAAATAGTCTGTAGATACAGTCATTCCATCTGCCTGACTTCCGAGTCCCACACGTCCCCGTACACCAAGCTCCAACCTGTCATTGGATGAAGAATAGAATGATCCGTCGTTCACAATATTGATGGCCCGGATGGTAATGGGTTTAATGATACTTGACCCGTCACCCTCATGGTCAGCAACCCAGTAGATATAGGCCTCAGCCTGGTACAGGTGAATTCCTGCAGCCCTGTAAATGATATAATTGGCATCCTGGTCGTATGGTGATTTACCAACGGAATACTTGTATACCACGGTATCCATGTTTTCCATTATAGCCCTGGAATTTAAATCATCTCCTTCAGCTCTCAAAAAGAGCATGGACATGTATTGACTTTGGCTGATGGGAACATTACCATTCATGTATATATAGGATGAACCCATCCCCCTGTAAAAATCAGATGGAATACCCGGAAATGTCATTTTAGATTTACTCTTATCCGCTGTATTGATATTGATCACCTGCTGTCTCCACTGGGTTTCCCAATTCCTGATTGCCGGATAACTGGGTTTCAGCATATATTTGTGAGGCGCCCGGAGTTCGAAGAATTCCTGGAACCTGTTTTGCTGAAAGTTAGCCTTATTGAACCAAACGGAATAAATATGCTCGCGGGTGTCTATATTAGTGAATATCTCCTTCCATCTCCAGTCCCGGAAACTATGATCCAGGTGGTAACGCAGGTTTTCTGTTGTATTCCGCATGATTGCTTTGAAATGGGGATAAGCAGCAGCGTAATCTCCCTGTGTAAGGTACATGTGCCCGAGAAGTGCATGTAATCCAAATTGTCGCCAGATGGTAACGTCCCAGGTGTCGTCATTGTTATCAATGAAGTGGTTCACCCCTATGGCTTTAATATCATTTTCCAGTTGATAGGTGAAATGATCGATGATCATATCCAGATCATACAATTGTTTTTCCAGTTCAATGGGGTGGTTATACAGCGTATCATTTTGGTACCCGTCCCGACCGAATATAATATGGATACTATCCACATAGGTCCCGGGTGATTCGATAAATGTTTCAATTTCTTCAATGGTCGTTAGTGATTCCGGAATGAAGGGGACCTTACCATAAATCCTTACTGCATTAAAATATGCCCAGGCACGCATGGTTAGTGCTTCACCATACAGACGGTCGTAGTTGTTAACCGGGGATGATTTATCAAGGACTTCCGGCCTTTCCACCTTAAGAACCCGAATAAAGCTGTTGCACGCTGCAATTAGCTTGAAAAAATTGGTAGGGGAAGCATATTTATTGGATTTGGATGTATTAAAGTTGTAAAGTTCAACCATATCGGCATCTGCGTTTGCTGTGATAGTAAGCAGATCACCGCGCAGTTCGCCGAGCAAAAACAACTGTTCAACCAATCGCTGTTGAAGTCCATACAATCCCATTTCAATGGATCTGTATTCATACCAGTCGTCGTATAATTTATCTTCAGTTATATCAATTTCCTGTTCCAGATTAAGAAATTTCTCACATGAACCAATGAGGAACAGTACAGATACAATTCCTGTCAATAACGCTGCTGTTCTAAATATCCTCTTCATAATTAATCAGTAAAAATGTTATAGTCCAAGTTTTATTCCTGCAATAAATTGAGTCGACTGTGGCATCAGTCCATAGTCAATTCCCTGGTGAATTTGTGAATAGGAAAAGGCGAACTCAGGATAATATCCCAGATATTTTGAGAGAGTAAAGAGATTGTTCACGGAGATATAAATCTCTGCATCCCTGAACACCAGGAATTCATCAGGCATCTTGTAACTTAGCGAAATATTTTTCAACCGGGCATAGGAACCATCTTCGATCCATCTTGTGGAGAAATCTGAATTTCCGATGAGGTCATCATACGCAGCCCTTGGTATGTCAGTAATGTGTCCGTCGAATTGCCACCTGTTTAATGTTGAGGAACTCTGGTTATCCAGTGTAGACATTCTTTCATTCTGATATCTTACGTAATTAAATATGTTATTACCATAAACGAATTGAAAGACGATCCCAAGGGTAAAACGTTTATAGGACAACGAAGTTTCAAAGCCTCCATAAAATTGAGGGAGGGAAGAACCGATAATAGTTTTATCGTAATCATTGATTATGCTGTCTGGCTCTCCATTGGGGCCGGAGATATCTCTGAATATGGCATCTCCGGCCTGGTATGGAAGATTTCTGTCGTTTACCAGTCCTGCCTCGTTGGCTTCGGCCTGGGTGGAAAAAACGCCATCATAGATGTAACCATAAAAACTGTTAGCCTCCTCGCCTACCATGTTAACGCGCTGACCACCAGCGACATTATAGCTCAACATGTCGCCCTTGATCGTTGTAATTCTATTGCTGTTATTAGAGAGGCTGGCAGATACATCCCACTTAAAAGAACCCACATCAAGGATTCGATATAAAGCGTAAAGTTCAAACCCTTTGTTTGTCATCTGGCCCCCATTCTCTATTCTGAGATCATAACCAAGGTAGGATTCAATGGGGCTGTAAATCAGCATATCATTAGTGGTACTTTGGTATAGATCAATGCTGGCATTGAATCGGTTCCCCGCAGTTGAAAAGTCAATTCCCGCATTAAATTGTGTTACAGATTCATAGGTAAGCTTATCATTGACAATGGTAGCGGGAAATAATCCTACGGTCTCCCGGAATTTAATTGCCTGGTAATAATTAGTTGCATTGGCCTCGCCAATATCATCATTCCCTGATTTGCCTGCAGTAAATCTGATTTTCAGGTCATCGATCCAGGAAAGATCTTTCATAAAAGATTCCTGGGAGACTCTCCAGGCCACACCTCCGGCGTAAAACAATCCAAATGGTACACCCAGGTCAATGGTATTGGCGGCGTTGTCGCCTACCCTGGACGATCCATCCAGGGATACAGATAGGGAGGCCATATACCGGTTGTTATAGGAGTAGTTGATGTATTCATAAAATGACAACCAGTTCCACTTGCGGTTCTTTCCACCGATTTCCCGGAGGTTGTTCTGGCCATCCTGAATCATCCTGTATTGATCATTTTCATGGGCGTTTTTTGTCAGGCCCCAGTCATATTCGAAATTATTTGCCTGCAGATTTAACCCTGTGTTGGAGCTTATACGGTGAACGCCGTTGAAAAGCCTGCTATAGTTCAGATAAGTATTGTTATAAAAACTATTCAGACTGTTGTTGGTAAGTTTGGCAACATTGATCGCTTCATTGTTGTAGTAATGTTCCATCCCTTTATTGGGCATGAAGATGAACTCCTTGAGTACATTATAGTTAAAATTGAATTTACTGTTTATGGTCATGAAGTTGTTTAATGAACCGGTCAGTCCGAGGGAAGCAGAAAAGTTATAATTGCTGTTTGATGCATGAAAGTTGTTGATCGTGGCAAGGGGATTACTGACTCCCAGTTCGTCAACTTCAGAAAGTATAGTATATAACATGTTCCCTTCAATATCATACTGGTAGGGATTCAAAAGTGGAGATTTGGTAAGACTTGAAAGAATGGGGCTTGTTTGTTTTACCGTGGCTGCTTCCTTCATCTCTGAAAAGCTGTAATTCAGTGATACACCGGCATCCATTTTTAACCATGTGAATATGTTCAGCATACTGACAAAGCGAAGGTTGTACCCCTGGTACCCTGTATTTTTAACCACTCCCTCGGCATCGGTATAACCAAAAGAGAGGCCATAACGTGCAATTTCGTCTCCTCCCTTTACATTCAGGTTAAAATTGGTAAGCACTGCATTATCAAAGATAAGGTCCTGCCAGTTTGTATTATGTTGATATTCAATATATCGGTCATCTCCCTCTTCCAGGAAAAGATTAGGATATTCCTCTTCGATTACCTCTTCGCGCATTGGTGATGAGAAGAGAATTTCGCTCATCAGGGTTCTGTGCTGGCCTGCATTGAGCACAGGAATCTGCTTTTCCGGCCTTAATGAAAATCCATTCCGGTAATCAATTTCAATAGTTGTTTGGGTCGTACTGGGATCCAGGGTCTCAATAAATACAATACCGTTGGAGGCTTTTGATCCGTAGGCCACTGTGACCGTTGGGTCACGTACTACAACGACCCTGGATATATCTAAATTATTCACAGCCATCAAAGGATTGAATTCATAACCGGCAAGGTTAGATTCAAACAGGTTCTGTGAAGCCAAGGGTATACCATCGATGATAATAAAGGGCTGGTTACTTGAATAGATTGAATTAATACCTCTCAATGTGAGTACTGCACCACTTCCAGGGGCGCCTGAGCGATTTACCACCCGCATACCCGGCACTTTACCCTGCATAAACTGATCGAGGGACATGGAATTTGTATGTTCAATGTTTTCAACTCTCAGGTCAAAATGCGATGCAACCACTTCATTCCTGGGCATGACCTGGTCCATGATTTTCAGCAGGTCGTCGCTGGAGGGAAGATCTTCAGGGGTAAGCATAATCGATAGTGATCGCCTGTTATTTATATAGACCCGTTTGGGTTTCAGGTCACCGGTGGGGTTAACCATGATCCACGCCTCGCCCCTGGGGGCCATGACTGAGAATTCTCCTGAGGTATTGGTCAAGGTTGGCATGTCGAATGAACCTTCCACACTCACAGATGCGTTGGCCACAGGTTTTTTATCCAGTGAAATTACAACACCGGTTATTTGGATTGAATCCTGTGCATGAGTGAATATGAATGAAGAAGTGAGCAATATAATGATTGCAATTCCCCGGATGTTCATTTTGCAGTAAATAAATTTCATCATCGAATGGGTATCTAAAATGTTATACTTCAATAGTTTTATGCGTATATATGCTCATGTTAATCATAGGGTATAAAGTCGATATAATCGATTAACAGACCGGCATTAAGTACAATTGCACTTGGTCCCTGGTATTCAAATCTCAACTTAGCTTCACCATACGGTTTTTCGTTAATTGCCCAGGCGTCCCAGTAGTGGTAACCCTGGCTCTCTTCAAAATATCTTCCTCCAGCCACACTGTAGTAATACCATCTCCAGTCGGTTTTATAATAATCATAATAATCCATTTCCCTGATAAGCTCATCATTCAGATAGACTTTATAGACACCGCCAAAATTCTTGTTGGTTCGTACCACCATCAGGTATTTTCTGGGGAAAATGTTGTTAATTTTTAATTCCAGGGAATAACTGCCTGTATACCCACTGGTAAACCTGACACTCACAATGGAGTCATTGGAGGCCTTTGGTATAATATCACCTTTAGGTTCAAATTTCTGGCTGCTGATTTCTTTTACATATCTGTCACGCCATGTAAACCTGTTGGTTCCGATTTTTTTAATAAACATCTCTCCTTCTATTCTAATGGCGCCGTTGAAGAGTGTGTCCGGGACAACGAAATTCTTGTAATTAAAAGCGACCCCGTTGCTGCAGATAAATTTATCATCTACTTCGTAATCAATGGCAATACTATCGCCAAGAATATTTTTCAGTTTTAGTGTATCTCTTGGCCCGCCGGTTTTAATAAAATTAACTTCAGACAAAGAATTTTCAAATACACCGTGTTCCAGCAGGTAGGGAATCAACACATCATTCTGCCAGTCAATGGGAATATCCCTGTAATCCTGGTATACTTCGCCCATGGTTCCGGCCATTATATCCAATGCGGCATTATAGTCCTCTGATTTTGGAAAAACCATGGTTGCGGTTTTGTTCCTGAACTCCTCCCTTACGGGGAAATAAAAATCTTCAAATTCATTATAAATTTCAGATACCGTATCGTAAACGGTTCTTCCGAATTCATCAAATCCTATTGGTCTGCTCCTGGTTTTGTCGAGGATGATGGAGTCGAGCCCCAGGATATAGTTTTTCAGTACCGGGTTTGTCTCTTCAAAATATTCGAAAAGGTTTGGTTTCGGAATAGCCACTTTACTCATTATGAAGTATTTTCCATTGAGGAACAATGGACTTTCGAACTCAAGGGGTATACCGTCGAAAATGGTTGTATTGTTAAAATGTTGTATCACAACAAATTTCTCCGCAATCATCCTGACCTTATCAGATCCCTTGATATTTACCGACTGTATAAAATGCCGGGAGATATGGTAGTTAAGTACCGCTGCCGTAACTGTATCTGTTGCCAGGAATTCATCAAAGGCTTCATTATTTGGGATAAACAGGGAATATGTATTGCCCGAAACAAACAATGTATCGAATTTCAGTGCTTCCATATACTGCACAAAAGCAGAAAGATCCGGATCTGCCTTAATTACTTCCCAGATATTTTTATTTATGGTCTCCGGTGGTGTGTTATAATGTTCATCCCAATCCTTTTTGCATCCCGAGATGAGTATAACAAACACAGATAATGAAATTATGATTTTATTCGTTTTCATAATGTTAGTTTTTAGCCGGTTCAAATCTTATGAAATCCCATTCAAACTTACCGGGAATCAGTGACCTGACTTCAACCTGGTGATTTTCATAATTATTGAATTCGATTGTTCCGATTTGAAATGTGAAGAATGGATATGATTCACTTCCTCCGGATGCAAGATCCAGCAGTCCGCCAATTTTGTTTCCATCAATAAAGACTTCAACCAGGGCATTCATTTCACTGAATGCATGAGCCCTCAAATGGACCGTGTAAGATCCCTGAACGATTTTGGGAATGACATAATTAATTGAAAAGTCGCCATTCAGAAGCAGATAGTCCCGTCCCCAGGCCCGGTGGTTTTCATCTGCGGATTCTACAAATACAAGTTCCGGGCCTTTCCATGTGATCACTTTAAGCGCCAGGGGATTCACCACGGTATATTCTCCCGGCTCTTTTCGGAACTCGTTAAACAGGGGCTCTTCATAAAATTCAAAGGTGACGTTGGCACGTGTGGGTTTTTGTAACATCATGACCCGGTCAATAAGGTGGATGGCTCCGCTTTGGGTTATCACGTTACTTGCATCGTAATTGAAACTGATATAATCGATGATGGTGGTATCTCCATTCACAATTAGTGTGTCAAAGATCTGTTTTTCTTTGTTAATGACTATATCGATTCCTCTTCCATTAATATTTAAAGGCAAACTGGAGAAGGTTGTGAAATTTGTTGCTTTATCAAGAAAATCATCCAGGAAAGCGTTGGCATCCAGTATATGATACCCTACGAATTGGTACAGGCCATTGCTCACTTCTGTGTAATTGGTGGTTTGGACTCCCAGTGTATCCAGGAGGTCCTGCAGGGTGTATATTCCCTTCTTGTTGTACACCGTATCATGTTCCACCAGGAGTGTATTTGGATTAGTGTTCGGATTTTCTTTCTGGTTCAGGCTCAGAAGTTCTGAAAACCCGGTTATCTCCACAGCCTCTGTAAAGATTGAAAATCCCGGATTCGCTGAGATCCAGTCATAGGATGAATAGGTAATGGGAACCAGCATGCGGCTGATTGTATGGATAAACCCGTTCGACAATTCATGGTTGATGCTGGTAACAGGCGCCTGGTTATTAATATTATAATAGGCGGAGTCTTCACCCAGCACAAAATTCACAGTAAGCAGGTCGTACGACAGGGTATATGCGGGGAGCGCCCCAAAAGGAAAATCGTTGGCATCTATTCCCATGTTAATAATATGGTATTTTGCAAGGGCCGTTGCATATTCCGTATCGCCAAGCAGTTCATCCAGTGATTCAAAATCATTACTTTCGCTGATAAATTCATCCACGGCATTGTTGTCGGGAAGAAACAAGGTATATCCTTCATTATAGGGATTGTATGCACTCATGGTCTTTCCCACACCTGTTGTATCAAGGATCTTCAGGAAGCTGCCGTACAGGGAATCATTCTCCTCTATAAAATTATAGATCGACATCGATTCCGTATCTTCAAAATCGGCAATAATTGGTTCCGTTTCGCAGGAGAAAGCAGTCAGGAAAATTGCTGCTATTATGCTGTATATGGTTACCCTGTTCATAGCTTAATAGTTATAATAAGGATTCTGTTCTAAATTTTTATTTCTCTCCAGTTCAAATTCATAGATCGGGAGATACCATCCAAGCGGGTTTGTCAGTTTTGTTCTGAGGATTCGTTTTTGTGTTGATGGTGCATTTTGTACCACGATATCAATAAATTTCGATTTACGGGAGTAATCGTTTCTCCTTCCCATTCTCATGAGGTCGAACCATCTTTTTCCTTCAAAGGCAAATTCCCTTGCTCTCTGATCCAGGATTGCGTCTTCAAAAGCAGAAGGTGTATCAGCTGATGAGAATGTGCTAATTCCTGCACGTGTATTCAGTGCATAAAAATAATGATAGGATGGTCCGTTATTGAAAATTTCCCTGGCTTCCTGGTATCTGCCAAGTTGTGAAAGCGCCTCTGCCTTCATCATCAACACATCGGCCAGCCTGTAAATAATGAAGTTTGCGCTGTATTGTTCGGAGCTTGATCTGGCAGTTTCACCATCCGGGGAACGGCCAACATATTTCCAGATAATATAGTCATTCTCTCCCTCTTTCCTGATTGAAAATCCTTCACCCCGGACCGGTTCATTCCCTGTTTGTGCATTAAACATCTGGATGGCTGCTTCGCTGGGGTCCAGGTTATAACTGTAATAAGCAGTTAGTCCATACAGGCCGTTATTCTGGTTATTCTGGGTATTGAATTGCAGTTCAAAAATCGATTCCAGCGAATTGCCCGGATAATAAAGGCCGAAATATTCCTGTTCACCAAGTACATCAATTTCGTCGTTGTTTTCTATTTTGGCAACATGGCGAAGTACCTCCTCGTAGTCGAATATCCACAGATTAATATCGGCCATCAGCGCATCAAAAGCTGCCTTTGTTGCACGACCCTTTATTTCCTCAATGGTTTGATAACCATCGGTGGTGGCAAAAGGCCTGTATGTTTCCAGGTCCGTGAGCAACGCAGTAATTATTTCTGTATCTGTAGAAGTTTTTGGGTACACTTCGGTATCATCTGTTTCAGTGGGTTCAATTATATAAGGCACATCCTTGAAGATTCTGACGAGATAAAAGTATGAGAGACTTCTTAAAAAGATAGCTTCAGCCAGGTACCCGTTAAGCTGGTAATCGGTAAAGGTATTATCAATATCCTGCACCAGGGGTGCATTTTTTATTACCTCATTGCAGAAATTTATCACTTCATAGAAACTTTGCCAGTTGCAGAGGTAATTGTCGGGATAGATTGTACTTTCACTTAACTGGCGCTCTGAATTTCCGAGGTTGTAATCGGGGAATACCATATCGGCACGTAATTCACCATAGAGAAACAGCAACCTGTCCATTTTGGAGAAGGTATCATAGGCTCCCATCATTACTGCGTCAACATCTTCTTTTGTCTGCCAGAATTCTTCCCTGATAAGTCCTTCAGGAGGAATAAGATCCATCCATTTATCGCAGGAAAAGGTAAGGGCTATTGCCATGAGCACAACAAATATTTTTGCACTGTTTTTCATAATCTTCCGGTTTTCTTGGGCTTAAATTCCAATGTTTACACTAAGGGTCAGGATCTTTGGCGGCGGCGTATTCGCGTAGTCAAATCCAATCCAGAATGGGTCCGAAGCACTTTGCCCGACCTCCGGATCTTGCCCGGTGTACCTTGTAAAAGTTAAAAGTTTCCTTGCACTGGCGGTAATGTTGAGGCTCCTGATATTCAGTTTCTGGCAGACACTCATTGGTAACCGGTAGGCTACTTTCATATTGATGAGCCGCAGGTAATCCCCCGGTTCCACATACCTGTCGGAGCCCAGGTTATTTGCAGGATGGTACATGTAGGCACG
>JBBDIE010000167.1:0-2331 GCA_040880545.1 Bacteroidales bacterium
GCCCATACGCCCAGTCCTCATGCCATTCTTTTAGTAATGCCGTGAACAGCCTGCGGCAGCTCACAGGATTTGGGAAGATCCTGACCACTTTGCTTCTTCTTTTAAGCTTCTGGTTCACCCGCTCTATCATATTCGTTGTACGCAGCCGTTTGTGATGCTCTGGCGGGGCAGCATGATACACTCCCAGTGTCTCCCATGCATGCTCTGAGATCAACTCTGCAAACTCTGGATATTTGTCCTGATAATCTTCAGCAAGCTGATCCATTTTTGCCTGAGCATCCTCATACTCTTTACAGTCCCATGCTTCTTTCAGGCGCCGGTACACCTCATCACGCCGGCTTTTAGGTACCAGATCGGTGGCATTTACCGTGAAATGGCGCTGACAACGTTGCCACTGAACACCTGGATAATGCTTCTTGATAGCCGGGTGGATCCCTGGATGGTCATCGCTGGTAACCAGTCTGACCCCCTTTAATCCTCTTTGCTTTAATCCGCCGATAAAACGATCCCAGGAATCACCCGTCTCCGACCAGGCTGTATCCATACCCAAAACATGCCTGTAACCCTCAGAATCGATCCCTATGGCAATCAGACAGGCAATATCAATGATCTTGCCATCTACCCGACAGCTTTCATACCGGGCATCGACAACAACGTAAGGGTATTCTTTGGTAAAGGATCTTTCTCTCCAGGCATCCAACTCAGCATCCAGTTGTGCTGAAAAACGGCTGATCGATGCAGATGAGAACTTTTTGCCCATTAACTGCTCGGTCACCAGCTTCATCTTGCGGGTCGATACTCCCTGTAAATAGGCTTCTGCCAGGGCAAGCACCAGGGCCTTCTCACTTCTTTGATACCGCTCCAGTATCGAAGGATAAAACTGTCCATCCCTGGTTTGAGGTACCTGCAAAACCAACGTGCCTACACGCGTATAAAGCGTTCTGGATTTATATCCATTGCGCTGGCTGATAGATGGAATACTCGGACTGGAATATAATTTTGTCGAAATACCTTTCAATGTAAGTGTCGACTGGAAACCCACATTCAACTTCTATGGATACACTGGTTTTTGGGCCGATGGTGGGGCACTCTCAATTCGTTACATTTTTTAATTAACACATTAATAATATATATTATGAGACTAAAAACAATTTTACCAATCGTAGCCTTTTTGCTACCGATTGTATTCATGGCAAGCTGTAATGATGATGACAATATTGATGATGGTTGAACACCTACTATATTATCAACCAGTCCATCAAACAACGACACAGACGTTGCCCGTAATCAGGTGGTTTCCATAACCTTCAGCGAAGCTATGGATCCTTTAACTATAAACAGCACATCGTTTACACTGGAGCAGGGAGGTTCAAGTGTTACCGGCGAAGTTGCGTACTCAGGCGTAAAAGCCACTTTTACTCCTTCAGCCACTTTAGCTGCCTCAGTTGAATACACGGCCACTATCACCACTTCAGCAAAAAGTGCTGCCGGCATAGCCCTGGAGAACAACCAGGTGTGGAAGTTTACCACGGGTGGAAGCGATGAAAGCATTGAGGCAGTAAATCTTGGAGCTGCAGGGAATTATGTTATTCTGGCCAAGACTGCGGTTAACAACAGTGGGACTTCTGCAGTTACAGGAGATCTGGGTCTTAGCCCGGCGGCAACATCGTACATCACTGGATTTTCTTTAACTGATTTCACAGGATATGCAACATCAGCGCAGGTAACAGGTAAAGTATTTGCTGCCGACATGGCCGATCCCACACCGATAAACCTGACTACTGCTGTAGAAAATATGATTACGGCTTACAATGATGCGGCTGGCCGTTCATTAATCGATTATTCAGAATTAGGTACAGGCAACATAGGAGGTAAAACATTAACAGCAGGCATTTACAAATGGACAAACACTGTTACAATTCCCGATGATGTTACCATTTCAGGTAGCTCAACCGATGTTTGGATATTCTAAATTGCGGAAGATCTAACAATGGGTTCTGCCGTTAACATTACCTTAAGTGATGGTGTGCAGGCAAGCAACATCTTCTGGCAAGTGGCTGGACAAGTTACTATTGGGACCAGTTCACATTTTGAGGGTATAATTCTATCAATGACAGGCGTTACATTTCAGACAGGCGCAACAATAAATGGCAGAGTGTTGGCTCAGACCGCTGTTGTGCTCGATGGTAATGCTGTTACAGAGCCATAGTAATACAAATAAGTTAATCACTTTAAAAAAGAGGTTGCCTGGGGCGACCTCTTTTTTTTGTGCGCCCGGCATGGGCATTAACTATAGGGTGAAAGTCCCGAACGCACTTTGACAGTGGGAAG
>JBBDIE010000168.1:0-13655 GCA_040880545.1 Bacteroidales bacterium
TGCCATCGGATGCGTGCTGGGAACATTCCTGCATAAACCCACAGAAAATGAAGTATTGGTGAATTTTTACAAGAATGTACGTCCATGGGGGTTCTGGGGGCCCATAAGAGAACAGGTAATGGCTGCTGATGCATCATTCAAACCCAATAAAAACTTCGGTATCGACATGTTCAATATCGTATTGGGAACCATCGGCCAGACCGCCCTGGTGGCCTTGCCCATCTTCCTGGTAATTAAACTGCATTTGCCGATGCTGATTACCATTGGGATCACTGCCCTGATATTCATTATTATGAAGAAAACCTGGTGGGACAGACTGGAGAATTGATACGGAAGACAGACAGTTCAGAAGAATTGAAAAGGATTGCAGGGATGTTAATAATTGAAAACATTTCTGATTATCTTGCACGATAATACTGAAAACTTTCATGCAAACCGTATTATTGAGTTATGGATAAGCAAGCATTTGATAAGAGACTTAAGAAACTTTACGCAGACCACGAAAAACTGGTCACCAGGAAAAACAAAAAGATAAAGCCGGGAAACGGCATCTACCACCGGTATAAATACCCTGTGCTCACAGCGGCACACGCACCGCTTATCTGGAGATATGATCTCAACCATGCCTCCAATCCCCACCTGATGGAACGTATGGGTGTGAACGCTGCATTCAATGCAGGTGCTATCCGGCTCAATGGTGCATTTTATATGGTGGTACGTGTTGAAGGAAACGACCGGAAATCTTTTTTTGCAGTTGCCGAAAGTAAGAACGGGATTGACAACTGGCGGTTCCGCGATTATCCGGTGGACCTTCCCCAGACTGGGGAACCCGACGTAAATGTATATGACATGCGTCTGACCAGGCATGAAGACGGCTGGATTTATGGCATCTTCTGTACAGAACGCAAGGATAAAAATGCGCCTGTATCTGATACCTCAGCGGCCAATGCCCAGGCGGGAATTGTAAGAACTAAAGATATGGAACAGTGGGAACGTCTCCCCGATCTGAAACACAAAGGAGAGCAACAGCGCAACGTAGTGTTACACCCTGAATTTGTGGATGGAAAATATGCACTGTATACCCGTCCCCAGGATGGATTCATTGATGCCGGAACCGGTGGCGGAATCGGCTGGGCACTTTGCGACAGTATGGAGCATGCCGTGATAGGCGATGAGAAAATTATCGATCAGCGCATGTACCATACCATCAAGGAATCGAAAAACGGCCAGGGGCCTCCTCCCATAAAAACCGAAAAGGGCTGGCTTCACCTGGCACACGGTGTGCGGGGCTGTGCAGCAGGAATGCGATACACCCTGTATATGTTTATGACCGATCTGGATGATCCGTCAAAAGTGATCGCCAGGCCAGGGGGGCACTTCATGGGTCCCACGGGGCAAGAACGTATTGGTGATGTATCCAATGTACTGTTCGTAAACGGATGGGTAGTGGATGATTCAGGGAAGGTATTTATCTACTATGCCTCTTCAGATACCAGGATGCACGTTGCTACCAGCCATCTGGACAAACTAACCGATTATTGTCTGAATACACCGGAAGATATGAACCATAGTCATTTAAGTGTTAAGCAACGCATTGCATTGATCGACAGAAATCTGAAATAACCGGTGCTCCGGCCTGCAAATTGCATCCGGGGATTCCCCTGATTAAAGTCAAATAATATCATGAACCACTACCTTCGAAAATTCGTTTTTCCGGGAACAATGCTGATGGCACTTCCGGCTTGCTTCGAAAGACAACAGCCTTTCCATGGTGTGTTGATCATGTCGGATGAACAGGGAAATGGCGGTGTTGGTTTTAACGATAAATTAAATAATTAAAATAAGGAAAAATGGGTTTTTTTACCAGGGTTAAAAGAGAAATCTGGAAGGTTGTCAGGGGAATCCTGATTCTGGGGATCGCTACTTCCGTAATAGTAACAATAGTCACCTATGGCAGGAAGATTAAGCGACCGGATGCAGTGTCGATGATCATTGACAGTGATTCGGGAAACGAACTGGACGATTTGTTTGCCATTACCCTGGCATTGATCGATCCGAAAATTGAGGTAATCGGACTCACCTCCGCACAATGGAACTTTCACCCCAGGGGTGGCGACAGTTCGGTGTACGAAAGTCAGCGAATCAATGAAGATCTGCTGAGGCTGCACAACAAGTCTGATATACCCCACCCCATCGGGGCCGACGAACCAACCGGTTATTGGGGAGATACCAAACCGATCCCCTCCCCCGCTTCGGCATTTATCCTGGAGGAGATTACAAAATTAAAATTCAATGAAAAACTGAATGTTGTTACCCTGGGTGCAGTAACAAACCTGGCCACGGCCATACAACTGGATTCCACTATCATACCAAATATCCGATGGTATGCTATGGGACTGAAATATGACGACAAAAGCCAGGTATGGAATAAAAATGAGTTCAATGTCAGAAACGATATGGACGGGATGGACTACCTGCTGAACTGCAAAGGGCTGGAAACCCATATTATGACAGCCACAACGAGCAGAAAATATACGTTCGACCAAACAGAGACATTCGATCTGCTGGCTTTCAGGGGACCGAAATGGAACTACCTGGCCGAACGGTGGAAAAATCTTTATCCCCAAAAACGTCAATGGATCATGTGGGACGTTGCCCTGATCCATGCCATCATGAACCCGGATCTGGTGACAGAGAAAGATGTATGGACACCTGCTGAAAACCTGAGACGCCGTGTATTCGTCTATACCTGGATCGATGAAGATAAGATGCGGCGTGAGTTCAGGAAACTGGTTCGGAAAAATATGGGTGATATTTCTTCCGATATAGAATAGTATCAGAGAAAAAGCGCATGATGGATAGGGTCTGATAAGCAGGACTACAACAAGTCAACCTGATTAAAAAATGCAAAACAATATTATCCTTTACCAGATATTAATGCTCGCCATCATGGTGTTAGTGGGGATCATTGCCACCAAGTTAAAGGTAATCACCGAAGGGACAAAAAAAGGAATTGCCGACCTGGTATTCGATGTGACACTACCATTGCTCATCATTACCACATTTGTCAAATTGGAGTTATCACCAGGATTACTCAAAAACAGCGGACTCGTTTTTCTTTTTACCTACTTCGCCCTGGCTGTTATGTACGGAGCGGGTCATCTTTCTGCATGGCTGTTTCACCTCAGGGGAAGTCAGCGTGCAGTCTTCATCAATCACCATATGTTCGGGAATATTGTATTCCTGGGCTTTCCACTGATGGACGCTCTTTTCCCGGGAGGTGAAGGACTGTTGTATGCTGCGGTTTTTCAGCTAGCCTCCAATTCGGTTATGTGGACCTTCGGAGTTTGGGTATTTCTGAAGGGAAAAGGGGGTGAGAAAAAGGATGTCTGGAAAAATATGCTCAATCCGAATACGGTAGCTTTTTTTGCCGGATTACTGATCATGTATTTCCATGTAAACCTGCCGGATGTGATCTTTGAACCACTGCATGGACTTGGCAAATCGACCATTTACCTGTCGATGCTTTATATCGGTGCACTCCTTGTACATACCAGAGTACGGGGTATATTGAAGAAGCCGGAACTTTTTCTGCTCGCTTTTAATAAACTTTTACTGGTTCCCTTCCTTCTTGCTATAATTATAAACCTGTTCAGTTATTGGCTCTTCCCGGGGTTTGGAGAAATCGCCAGGAAGGTGGTGCTGCTGGAAGCAGCCATGCCATGTATGGCTACCATCGTTGTTATGGCCCACAAATTCGGCTCAGATACGGAACTGGCCACCGAAAATGTATTCCTGTCCACAGTCTTAAGTATATTGACCATTCCCATCGTTTATTCAGGCCTGATACTCATGGATAATTTCATGATCGGAATTTTCGGTTGAACAGAAGAGATAATGTATCTTTAGATTTTTAAAAACCAAAATTATCAACAATGAATTTTCGTGTGGCTGTGGTAATACTTCTCTCCCTGCTCTGTATATACAATTTACCGGGACAAGTATCAAAAAGAGATATTCTGACCGGTTCAATTTCCAAAGAGCGCTTGGCACTGTTCCTGACCGATCGTCAAAATTTCAGTCCGGTTCCTGCCCTGGAAGACCCGTACTGGTCTTCAATAGATATCCGGACGAGGCAGATGATTATTGAGGATGGGGAAAAGTTTTTGGATTATGACTGGCCGTCGCTTCTGGCAAGAAGGTACATGGATTTTGACATTGACGGAAACAGGACCCGTTTCAGCGAACGTTACTATGCCAGGCGAAATGCATTATCTGATCTCTGTATGGCGGAGATACTTGAAAACAAAGGGCGATTCATGGATGATATCATTAATGGAACATGGCTAATTCTTGAGGAGACAACCTGGGTGGTGCCTGCCCATTCCAGCGGTGATAAACTGCATGACTATCATGATGTGGAGGTGGATCTCTTTAGTGCAGAAACAGCCGGATTACTGGCATGGATCGATTATTACTTCGGACAAAAATTCGATGAATTAACCCCACTGATCCGTACACGGATCTATGATGAGGTGGATCGAAGGGTTATCCAGAGCATGCTCGACCATAACGATTTCTGGTACATGGGGTATACCGGCAGGATTCCTAACAACTGGAATCCATGGATCGTATCCAACTGGCTTACAGCAGTATTGCTCCTCGAGGAAAATAAAGAGAAGCGCACTGAATCGGTCTGGAAGGCGATGGATGTGCTTGACCAGTACCTGAATCCGCATCCTGCTGACGGTGGTTGTGATGAAGGGCCCAGTTACTGGGGCCATGCGGGGGCTTCACTGTTTGACTGCCTGTTCCTTCTGAACAAAGCCACTGAAGGAGAGGTTGATGTATTTGATGTGCCATTGATCAGAAATATCGGGAACTACATCCATAAAATTCATATCAACGATAACTGGTATGTCAACTTTGCCGACGGTAGCGCCCACAATAACCACCCTGCCGGAACCATCTATCGTATTGGTAAATCAATCAACGACAGGACCATGATGGCTATGGCAGCAGACCAGTACAGGAAAAACCCCGAGGCAGCCATGATGCCGGCGGGCCGTTCTCCTTTTGGATTGCGTAAAATACCCAATTTGATGGTCATAAACGAAATCTCAGGATTCACTGATCCCTATATCCCTGAATTACATTATTTCTTCCCTGACCTGGAGGTGGTTGTTGCCAGACAAAACCTTGATAACCAGGGATTCTACATGGCAATCAAGGGTGGCTATAACAACGAAAGTCATAACCACAATGATGCCGGAAGCTTTGTGGTATTCTACAACGGGCTTCCTCTACTGGTGGATGCCGGAGTGGGAACCTACACGAAGCAGACCTTCAGTAGCGAAAGATATTCAATTTGGACCATGCAGTCGGCTTATCACAACCTGCCTACCCTGAACGGTGAAATGCAAATGGATGGCGATGCATACAAAGCAGAAGATTTTATGATTGAAAACCATCATAACCGGATTTCTGTTTCCATGGAAATTTCAGGCGCCTATCCTGCACATGCCTGGACAGAATCCTGGAACAGGAACCTGGAGCTTAATCGTCGCACAGAGAAGATCAGGTTAACCGATAAATGGACACAAGAACGTCAGCTGGCACGAAACAAATGGCATTTCATACTGGCCCACGAACCTAAAACAGATGGGAAAGGATCGGTCATGATCACCAATGGCAAGGATAAACTGTACCTCAAATTCAGTAACCACTTCACTCCACAAATTGAGAAAATTGAGATTGACGATGACAGGCTCCGAAGTGTCTGGGGTGATTCGCTGTGGAGACTGACACTCACAACCGGAAAAAAGGGACTAAACGGCAAGGAATCATTTACCATTCAAAAATAATTTTTATGAGATATATCGCGATTATAATCATGGTACTGACCATCACAGGATGCGATTACACCAGGGATAAAGTATTTATCGAAGTTGAATCCTTTAAGGAATACGGGGGTTGGGTGCATGATGCCCAATTCATGGATCAGATGGGATCGCCCTACCTGATGGCCCATGGGATGGGAGAACCAGTGGATGATGCTGTAACAGATTTTGAAGTGAAAGAGCCAGGTAAATATTATGTTTCGGTACGAACCTTTAACTGGATTGCACCACATGGGGAAGGACCTGCACCAGGGCTGTTCAGAATCAGCATCAACGGGGAAATGCTCCAAAAAGAATATGGTCATGAACCGGATCACTGGGATTGGGTAACAGGAGATTCCATTGAACTTGAAAGTGGAAGTCATGAGATCAGGCTGCACGATCTTACAGGTTTCAACGGTCGCGTTGATGCCATATTTTTAGCAAAAGAGAAATACCGGCACCTGCCCGATGACCCTTACCACTTATACAGACTGCGTACCCGTACAGGTGCGATTCCTACCAAAATTTCAGATGAAGGTGATTACGATATGGTCGTTGTTGGTGGCGGACTCGCCGGTATCAGCGCTGCTGTAGCTTCAGCCAGGCTGGGGTTAAAAACCGTTCTGATCCAGAACAGGCCGGTACTGGGGGGTAACAACAGCTCCGAGGTAAGGGTACACCAGGTAGGCAGCGTAGATCATAACCTTTACCCTGCCCTGGGGAATATTGTCAGGAACATGAACGACAACCATCCTCCCAATGCAGCTGAAGGACACAAATTCAAGGATGAACTTAAGCTGGAGATTGTACAGCAGGAACCGAACCTGGATTTTTTTCTGAATACCCATGTTAACTGGCTGGAGATTTCCAACGGAAACATTGAACGTGTTTATGCAACCAATACCAAAACGGGCCAGCAACATGTTTTCCATGGCAGATACTTTGCCGATTGCACAGGTGATGGAACGCTGGGTGCCATGGCTGGTGCCGATTACCGCTATGGAAGGGAGAGCAGGGAAGAAACCGGGGAGCCGGGAGCGCCCGAAAAAGCCGACAGCCTTACCATGGGAAGCTCTAATCTCTGGAGATCCGTCAAACTGGATGCCGAATCTGACTTTCCTGAGGTTCCCTGGGCGCTGCAGTTTAACGACGATTATTACATCGATGACACAATCGGAACCTGGCGCTGGGAAAGCGGCTTTGACCGTGACATTATCCATGAAGCAGAGTTTATTCGCGATCATAACCTGCGGGCCATTTATGGAAACTGGTCCTACCTGAAAAATAATCTGCCTGAAAAATATGCACAATATAAACTGGAATGGGTTGGTTATGTTTCAGGAAAGAGAGAGTCACGCAGGCTCATAGGAGATGTGATACTCAGTGAACTGGATTTTATTAACAACGTGAAATATGATGATGCTGCTGTTACCGTAACCTGGGGCATAGACATTCATTTTGCAGACACGTTGAACAGCAGGTATTTCCCGGGTGAAGAATTTATCAGCTGGTACGATCACCCGCAGCATGAGCCCTACCACATGCCCTACAGGTGCCTCTATTCCAGGAACATAAACAATCTTTTCATGGCGGGAAGGAATATCAGTGTAACCCACCTCGGACTGGGATCTCCACGCGTAATGCGTACAGGGGGTGTCATGGGGGAAGTGGTCGGAATGGCTGCATCTGTCTGTGTGAAACATGATTGTACACCCCGTGACGTATATAAAGAACATCTGGATGAATTGAAAAGGCTCATGGAGGCGGGGGTTTGATCCTTGAGAAAATCAATGTATATGCGAACAATCCTTTATTCAACAGTCCTATTAATTTTGCTATCCTCATGTGGTCCGCCTAAACCCGGAACGGATATCATCAGGCTTGATCATGGATGGAAATTTCAACCTGGTGATGATACTGCATGGGCGGCAGTGGGATATGACGATTCAAAATGGCAAAAATATTCACCAGCGGACGGTCGGGGAATTCTACCGGAAACAAATGCAGGGAAGGATGATTATGTATGGTACAGAATCCGGTTTATACTCCCGGAAAAAATCAGGGAGAAAGCCTTTTTTGGTGAAAAAATTCAGATCTCCCTGGGTAAAATTACCGGTTCGGATCAACTGTATCTGAATGGTAAGCTGATTGGTCAGAATAATTTGGTGATTCAAAACAATACAGGAACTGCACCTGATTTAACAATAGATTCTACCGATGTTCCAGGTATCAGAAATTATGTAATTCCAGCAGATGACAAGCGGCTAAGGTGGGACCGGCATAATATCCTTGCGATCCGTATACGACATCAGGGTATTGGTGACCTGTTTCATATTCCACCGACTGTCAGCATGGTGGATATCAAGGATTTTCTTGATATCGAAACGCATCATTCCCCTTTCGAAATCAAGGGAGAAAATTTTGTCAAGAATATCCGGCTGGTTAATCATCATGAATATGAGAACTTCTACGGGATACTGAGTATAAGAGCAACAGGTAGCAGCAGTGGAAAGGAAATATTCAGATCTGTTGATCACCTGATGATCAGGGCGGGCGAATTCACCGATCATATTTTTACATTTAATGCCCCCCACAAAGAAAGCTACCTGGTGGAATATATTTTTAAGACAGAAGATTCACATTATCCCGTATACAAAAATCAGCTTGCACCCTATATTTTATCCCCCCCGATTACCGAAGCACCCCGTATCAATGGCCCGGAAATCTGCGGTATAGAGCTGGGGAAATATATGCAGTGGCGGTTTCCGGTAAGTGGTGCCCGTCCCATCATATTCTCTGCCAGGAACCTGCCCGATGGAGTTGTTGTGGATCCGAAGGAAGGAATCCTGCAAGGACGAATAAACATTGCGGGTGAATATGAAGTTACATTGATCGCTTCAAACACACTTGGTGAAACAAGCAAGACGGTTAGATTTCTGGTTGGGGATGGGAACAGGCTCACTCCTCCCATGGGATGGAACAGCAAAAAATGCAAAGATCAGGTTGTCCATGCTGATAAAATACTTGCTTCAGCCGGGGCCATGGTAACAAAAGGATTATCTGATTTTGGGTGGACATTCATCAATTTGTATAGTGAAATCTCGCTCGACCGGAAGGTAACCGACACAACGCTGCAACCAAAAAACCGTGTTGTAACATTGAAAGACCTTGAAACGGATATTCAGGCGCTAGGTTTGAATACAGGAAGTTATCCCATTACAGTCCCTCGATATTGCGGGTCCCACTCCAAATGGTATATACACGACAAATCAGAAACCGGTTCATGGATCGACAAAGGTATTACCCTCCCTTCTAACCTGCTGACTCCTGATGAACATTATACCTATTTTTCATTGAAATGCTTACTCAATGCCCCCCTACTCCTTACGAATGACCTCAACGAACTGGACGATTTCACCATCAGCTTACTCACCAACCGCGAGGTACTGGCTGTAAACCGGGATATTTCGGAAGGTCCGGCATATCTTGCTTTTCAACGTGACAGTATCCATGTATGGTTAAAAAATATGTCAGATGGATCTTATGTAGCCGGAATTATTAACCTGGATAAAGTAACACGGAAGATTTCCCTTTCCTTTCAGGATCTTGGATTATTAGAAAAGTACACGATACAGGATCTTTGGCGCGGGAATGAAACAGGGCGGGCAGAAAGGAACCTGGAAGCTGATATTTATCCACATGGCATTTTACTGATCAGACTTCATGAAGAACCGTAAAGCAGATCCTAAGTCAATATAATAGCAGGTTCAATGGTATTTTCCATTACCGTCCTGCCCTGCTATGTTACAGATTCCAGTTACCTTCCCGATTCATTTAGCCGCATGAGCGTTTCGATGAAATAATAGTCTGCATAGGTTAACGGTACATCCACTTCTGAATTATTTGGCAAATGACCGACCGAATGTTTAAGGATAAAATTGTTGTTACTCCCAAGCTCTGCCCTGTAAGTATCTGATGCAAGTGTTCTGACGATCTTTTCAGCAAATGACCTGTATTTTTCAGCTTTTTCACCTTCGACATATCCACTTAGTTCCACAAGTCCGGAAGCCAGGATCGCACCGGCAGATGCATCCCTGTTGACCCCTGGAGTGTCCGGAGCATTAAAATCCCAGTAGGGAACTCCGTCGTCGGGCATATTGGGATGGTTGAGCAGGAATTCTGCCATATTCAGAGCCTGGGAGAGATATTGCTCATTTTTTGTGTCCCGGTACATGGTTACGAAACCATAAAATCCCCAGGACTGACCACGTGCCCAGGCTGATTCATCGGCAAAACCTTGTACTGTCTGACGTTTGAGTACTTCCCCCGTAATGGTGTCGTAATCCACCAGATGGTAGGTACTGAAGTCATCCCTGAAATGGTTTTCAATGGTCCTCGCTGTATGCGATTCCGAAACATCAAAAAAGAGAGAATCCCCTGTTTCGCGAAAGGCCCACATTAAAAATTCCAGATTCATCATATTATCAATGATCACCGGGAACATCCAGCTTCCATGATCCCACGACTGAATACATCCTGTCGTTTCGCTGTACCTTGAGGCAAGGCTGTAGGCACCATTGATCATTACCTGTTTATACGATTCAATTCCAGAAACCCTGTGACCCTGGCCGTAGGAATTGTATATCATAAATCCAAGATCGTGGGTACCTGTGTTGTACTGCTCTTTTTCTATGAGACCGGTTCGTTCCATAGCCATCTTTTTCAATTTCTCATCACCGGTATATTCATAGAGGTACCAGAGAGATCCCGGGAAAAAACCACTGCACCACCAACCCGACCCCGAGGTTACCAACGCACCGGTTTCCATGTGGGTTGAACGGGGAAGCTGTTCAGACGGTAGTGCTGCATGCATACCTGTATATTGTTCAGCAGCAAAATTTAACTGCTCATCGATCAATTCCGATAGTGGTTGCGGTCCGGTATTGCAAGATGTGAGTATTATCAGCATCACAAACAACAATAAGGTATTGAAATACTTCATTTTCATAGATTCAATGGTTAACTTTTTCAAAGATAGAATCAATTGCATAAACTCCAATAACATTTTTTTACTCGTTAACAATTTGTATGCATGCTCCTTACAGACTTTCGACAATTTTTCGCTAAAAAACACGGTAGTAAATACGAGATTTAGAAAGTTGAACACATTAACCCTATAGAAGCGAATTTAGAAAAGTTGGATCTGCGAAGCAGGAATAGAGAAAAATCATTCTGATCAGATGTAGGCGGTATCCGAAAAGCCTGAAAAGAGTAGGAAAAAATCCTTAACATCTCTCTGAAAATTGAAACAGGAGAATTCCTCTCCTCTTCAATTAATTCGCTCAATGCCAGCATATAAACTGGCAATAATTACATTTTCAAAATACCTAAATCAAATTACCATGAAAAAGTTTATAATTTATCTTGCAGTCATACCAGGACTCTTAACCGCTATCATATTAAAAAGTTGTTCCGGTGATGACGACATGACCATCTCTGTAAATGAGGAGAACCTGGTCATTCATGACGATCCGGAATTGAGAAACCGGATCGATTCTGACCCATTAAAAAATAATATCTACAGAGTTGAGTTGCTGGGTTATAACGAGGAACTGGAATCTCTCATCGCAGCAGTAGAAAAGGAGGTAATGGATCTGTCCGTATTAAACCTTTACGGAGTCAGGAAATATTATCTCAACAATTCAGAAATCCGTATGTACGCCATTCCATACAACAATTCTGAGAATTCGGTGATCGTCTATAAATATGACGAACTCTACCAGGTGAACCTGGCAGAGTTCACTACCGGGCAGGATGGAATCACTCAGTTCAGGCTGACAACAATCGACGGAGCCCTGTACTATGGAATGAGCATCAACCAGGAGAACGAAGTCGGAGAATTCGTTCATTCCAGCAACAGGAATATCAATGAGTTCAGTAATGCAGTGTACCAACGAACCCTGGAGAAACCCGTTGCGGATGAAGGAACTCTGAAATATGGAGATACTTGCTGTCGCCGAATGGCAAACTGGGAAGGCTGTTTCGAATGTACCGTATCCTTTTTTGCAAAAAAATGGTATGGACTACTTGCATTCGCAGCCATAGGTAAGGAGTTTGTCGCTGCCATTGGTATATCCTGTATCGGGGCTGGTCCCAGTACATTTTGCTAACTTAAAATAATCAACCAAGATGAAAAAATTCGCAAAGATTAAATTCTGGAGTTTCCTTGTATTTGGATTTGGCTTTCTGCTCCTGGGGGCTTACCTGTTTGTCTCAGGCAAAGGTTCGCCGGGAATGGTAAAAGCCATGATCATTGTCGGAGCCGGTCAATTGATCATCTTTTACGTGTTGTTGTTTACCCTTTACAGGGAGAAGTTGAAAGAGAAATTCAAAAAGTGAAATTCCGGATAGGTGCCGGACCCAGGCTCAAGGGGTCCGGCACTTTTCCCCAGTATTGGCTGTTGGGTGCAGGGCTAAAAAACCCGAGAAATCGGAAAGAAAAACTTATATTATGACTAACTTTCCAAACAAAAAAAATAAAGAATTGAAGACAATACATAAAATAATTAATGGAGACAGCAGGCAGATGAATCTTGTTCCTGACAAGTCGGTTCACTTGGCAATCACTTCGCCACCATATTGGCAGTTAAAGGACTACGGAACAGAAAATCAAATTGGTTATCACGAAGATTATGAAACTTACATTAACAACTTGAATCTTGTTTGGAAAGAATGTTATCGAGTTCTTGACAATGGTTGTAGGTTGTGCATCAATATCGGAGACCAATTTGCAAGAGCTGTTTATTACGGACGCTACAAAGTAATCCCTATTAGAACTGAAATAATAAAATTCTGTGAAAGCATAGGGTTTGATTATATGGGTGCTATCATCTGGCAGAAACAAACAACAACAAATACAACTGGTGGAGCTTCTTTAATGGGTAGCTTCCCTACGCCAAGAAATGGGATACTTTCAATTGACTATGAGTTCATCTTGATTTTTAAAAAGTTAGGAAATCCACCTTCAAAGGTTAGTAAAGAAATAAAGGAACAGTCCAAAATGACTACAGAAGAGTGGAAAGAGTATTTTGCAGGTCATTGGAATTTTGGGGGAGCTAGACAGGATGGACACATTGCAATGTTCCCTGAAGAATTGCCTAAAAGACTGATTAAGATGTTCGCTTTTAAAGGTGAAACAGTCTTAGACCCATTTATGGGAAGCGGTACAACTTCTTTGGCTGCAAGAAACTTAGAAAGAAACTCTATCGGCTATGAAATAAACCCTGAATTCATAGAAATAGCCAAAGACAAATTAAATATCAATCAAGCGGATATTGCAGGTACAACTTATGAATTCTTATTAGATGAAAGCAACATTGACCCTGAAAGTGAATTTGAAAATTTGCCTTATCGCTTTGTTGATTTACAAAATCTTAATAAAAAGATTGATCCAAAGAAATTACAGTTTGGTTCCAGAATAGATAAAAATAGTGGTCAACGTGAAAAATATTATACAGTTAAAGAAATAATTAGCCCTGAACTTGTAAGGTTAAACAATGACCTTGTTGTAAGACTCATTGGAATTAAGGAGAAGGAAAGCGCGAACGGCTCGGCTAAACAATTTCTTTACGACAAAACAAAAGGACAAAAAGTCTTTATGAAGTTCGATGACCAGAAGTACGATGACCAAAATAATTTGATGTGTTATTTGTATTTGAAGAATAAAACCTTTTTAAATGCACATTTGATTAAAGAAGGTTTGGCAAAACCAAA
>JBBDIE010000169.1:0-2229 GCA_040880545.1 Bacteroidales bacterium
CCTAAACTCTGTGCAAGCTTGCTCTCTGTGTCCTCTGTGGTTAAAAAAAGGGCTCTTACGATGAATACCAGTACCCTTCCCTGGGGCGTTGCCCCAAACCCTCACCTTTTAAAATGTTTCCCCTCTTTCCGCTTCTCCCTCATCACCTCCTTATACATCTTTCCAAGTTCACGGCTTTTCTGACGTTTCTCCTGGATGGAGGCGGTGAAATGCTCCTGCTCCCTGTGCTCCACAATTACACGACCCAGCTCAAAGCCTTCGTAATCCGCCGGACTGATCATCTCCGTGATCTTTCCCGTGAAACCAAAATTTTGCATCTGTTGATTTATTATTATTGTATGAACAGGTGATACTTACCGTGTTACAATTCCAGCAAGTTCCCACTCCTAATCCCCAAAGCTGGTCCCCACACTCCTGGCACTCACAATGAGCGGATGATCTGGCGGTACATAGTTGATCTTCCCTGCCACATCGCCCAGGGGAACCGCTGCTGTTTCATTTCCCCTGACCGCCACCATCATTCCGAACTGTTCATTGTTGATAAATTCCACCGCCTTGGTGCCCAGCCTGGTGGCCAGCAACCGGTCGGCAGCCGAAGGTGTTCCGCCTCTTTGCAGGTGACCGAGGATGGTCAGCCTGGTCTCCAGCCGTGTGAGTTTCTGCAGCTCTTCCACCAACTGGATCGTGGAACCCCTGTATTGCTTATCCAGCTGCTTTATCTCCTGCTTTAGGGCACGTCGCGCATCCCCTTCAGCCTGGTCCAGCTTCTTCTGCACTGCCGCTAACTTCTGTGCCCCGGTCTTATTGATCGCCCCTTCGGCCACGGCCACGATACTGAATCGCTTCCCTTTATTCACACGCTCCAGGATACTCTCTGCCAGCTTGTCGATGGTGTATGGGATCTCCGGCAACAGGATCGCGTCAGCACCCCCCGCCAGTCCTGCACCGAGGGCGAGCCACCCAACCTTATGACCCATGATCTCAACGAAGATGATCCGGTGATGACTGGATGCTGTGCTGTGCAGCCTGTCGATCGCATCCACAGCGATTCCCAGTGCAGTGTCAAAACCGAAGGTGGTATCGGTCCCCACAATATCATTATCTATGGTCTTCGGAAGTGTGATCACATTCAGCCCTTTCTGGGATAAACGGTAAGCATTCTTCAATGTACCGCCTCCGCCCAGGCAAACCAGCACATCCAGGTGATTCTTGTAATAATTTTCCACGATCACGTCGGTCATATCCATCACGTTCCCTCCCATGGGCATTTTATGGGGCTTGTCACGACTGGTTCCCAAAATGGTGCCCCCCAGGGTGAGGATCCCCGATAACATGCCGTTATCCAACCGGACCGTCCTGTTTTCCATCATCCCCCGGAATCCATCCTTGAATCCAATCAGCTGCTTGCCTTCATTGGCAGCCGATTTCCCGATACCTCTGATGGCTGCATTCAATCCGGGTGTATCGCCCCCGGAGGTCAGTACCCCAATATGTCCGAAACGCATCTGCTTTTTCATATCCTTCTGTATTTATTGAACTAAATTACAAAATATTAGAAAAACCTTGCATGAATCAACGCTGTTAATCTCTTCGAACATTGCAGATATATTCATGTTATACCAATACCATCAGTAATTCAGAAGTAAAATCTAAAATCAGAAAGTATGTCAGTAAGAACAGCAAACGCAAAATGGAACGGAACCCTCAAAGAGGGTAATGGAAGAATGATCTTTAGCGACTATAACGGACCTTATACCTACGCATCCCGTTTCGAAGAGGGAAAAGGAACCAATCCCGAAGAGCTGATCGGTGCCGCACTTTCAGGCTGCTTCTCCATGTTCCTGGCAGCACTCCTCTCCGGCGAAAACTTTGTCCCCGATTCTGTCTCAACAACAGCAAAGGTCCATCTTACCAAAGACGATATCGGACCAGTGGTTTCAACCATCGAATTGAATTGTGAGGTACATTGCCCAGACGTCTCCGAGGCAAAATTCAACGAACTGGTCGCCGAAGCAAAGGCCAAGTGCCCTGTTTCAAGACTGGTTGCCGCAGCAGAAATTAAGCTGCAGGCAAAGCTGAATTGAGTGAGGTATCCTATTAATCGGGGTGGTTACAAGGTGATTGAGCGTCTAACTCCTGACCGCGGAGCGTGTCATACTTAAATAACCCGGATTCCACTCCGGGTAAATGGTTTACGTAACACCCGACCCCGGAGGCGGTCGAACTCAA
>JBBDIE010000170.1:0-2215 GCA_040880545.1 Bacteroidales bacterium
ACGTGGAGAAGGGGGAGGCGCTTCGTTTTATATTCAGGGATTTCAACAATATTTTGTGATTTTGCACCTTTGATTTGGTATTCAGAGTAAATATGTATTCATCGCTTGAGCCCTCTTTTAACCAGTAGAGTTAAGGGAGTTTAAAAATAATCCAGTATCCCACCACTCAAGAGCTTGCTCCTAACTCCCTTAGCACGATTGAATATCACTCTAAATTAAAAAAACTCTGCCCTAAACTCTGTGCCAGCTTGCTGGTCTGATTCCTCTGTGGTTAAAAAAAAGTCTCAACAATGAATACCGGCCCCATCTGACGCATCCCGGTTCAGACTTCCTCTGTGGTTAAAAAATAGGCTCATACGATGGAAACAGCTCCCCTCCCGGAGCAGCCAATTTCTCTGGTTAATAAAAAGGCTCAGCAATGACTCCTTTCCTTATTCAAGAGTGAAGTTGATCGGGAAAGTATAGAGGACCTTCACTTTTTCCCCATCCTGTTTTCCGGGGGTCCATGCAGGAGAGGACATAACGACCCTGAGTGACTCTTTATCGAGGGCCGGGTCGACCGACCTTACCACGACTGCATTAACGACCTCTCCTTTGGTATTGACTGTAAACTGAACGATCACACGGCCGTAAACACCTTTTTCAATTGCTTTTTCCGGGTATTCGAGGTTATCGGCAATATACTTTCTGAATTCATGGCTCGGATCTCCACCATTGAAGGTGGGCATTTCCTCCACAGTAAAAAACAGATCCTCAACTACAGGGGATTCAGCATTTTCAGGGGATTCAGATTCGCCACAGGCGATCATAAGTACCAGGAAAGATAATACCGGGGCAAGCAGCAGGATCTTGCTCCTGGACAGGACGGAAGATTTGTTTTTGTACATCATGACTATTCTTTTTTTTATGTTTGAATTAAAGCTGTTTGCAAGACTGAATGGGAAAGCATTCTTGAAGCTGTTTAACAGTATTGCCTGATATTCTACACGTTTGGCATGGGTTTTCAGTACTCCCTGATCGGCCAGGTACTCATGCGTATTTCTCAGCGCCGCACTGATGAACCAGATAAATGGATTAAACCACAATAATGCCTTGAGAAGTTCAATGAATAACCGGTCATACGTATGCATCTGCCTGGCATGGACCAGCTCATGGTTGATGATCAATGATTCATCGCTACTATCGATCAGATTCCTGTTGAGGAAGATAGTTTTGAAAAATGAAAACGGGGCTATTTCATGGTTAATATAAACCAGGTAATATGCATTGAATTTCATCTGTTTCCCCCTTGCCTTGAGGGAAGCAACTTTTACTATTCCCAGAATAAATCGGAGAATGAAATAGGTAGCCCCTGCCATGTATATCATGATGAGGAACCAATTCAGCATTCCGGATTGATTTGCCTGGTTGGTTTTTCCACTGATGGATATCTCCGGGATTTGGACAGCCGCTGTCATCCGGGCCAGTATCCCAATTGAAGATTCGTCGGAACCGAAGGGTTGCAGTTGCAGGAATGGTATAATCAAGGAGATGAAAACCGTTCCCAACAGATAGTAGCGGTTAAATCGGAAATAAGTTTCTTTTCGAAGCAGTACCTGGTAGAAGAGGAACAGCACTCCCATTACGAGAGTTGATTCATAGATGAAAATCAATATATTATTCATGATCTTTCTCTTTATCTTCAATTAATTTAGTGAGCTCTCTCAATTCTTCCTGGCTGATATTTTCCTCTTTAACCAGAAATGAAACCACACTTTCAATGGAATTATCAAAATACTGGGTGAGCAGAGTCCTGAACTTTAGTTTACGATACTCCGGTTTAGAAATGAGCGGAAAGTACTCGTGGGTCCTGCCATAGGATTTATGGCTCACAAAGCCTTTCTTTTCCAGTATCCTGACGATGGACGCAACCGTTGTATAAGGCTGGTCTGATATTGGCAGCTTGTTGATAATATCCCTGACAAGCGCCCTTTTCAAGGTCCAGAAGACCTGCATTACCTCTTCTTCTTTGGCTGTTAGATTTTCCATATCACAAGGTTACAACTTATTTTCCAGTAAAACAACGTAAATATACGTTATATTACGTAAAAATACGTAGTATAGCATGAATTTAGATAGAAATCGCAACAAACAATCTCTGATTAGTGCCAAAATTTAAGGCCGGCATTATTCAATGTTCTTCAACGAATTCAATGCCAATTGTCTGGAACTTGAA
>JBBDIE010000171.1:0-4744 GCA_040880545.1 Bacteroidales bacterium
ATCGTTGTGTTCCACCCCTTTATTATCATAATCACCCAGCCTGGGAGCCACAATTTTTTCTGTGACAACCGTCCCCACTATAGCGATTACAAAAGTTGAAATGATCATAAAATAGTAATTGGCCGTAGGGTTCACATAATAATCGGGATCCACGATCTGCGCCGCTTCCGTACTCAGGCCTGCCAGCAGCGGATCGATGGATCCGATAAGCAGGTTGGCAGAAAATCCCCCTGAAACACCGGCAAACGCAGCGGCCATACCTGTAATGGGATTGCGACCCACCGCCTGGAAAATAATACCCGCCAGAGGAATAAGCAGCACATAGCCAATATCTGAAGCAAAATTTGAAACGATCCCTGCAAAAACCAGGACAAATGTCAACAACCGCCTGGGAGCCGAAAGTACCAACAACCTGATCAGAGCACCGATCAATCCGCTTCCTTCAGCAATCCCGATACCCAGCATCGCTACGAGCACTATACCCAATGGCGCGAATCCGGTGTAATTATCTACCAGTTCAAGTAATATCCGGTGAAATCCCTCTTTGGACAGTAAGTTTACCACCCTGATCTCTTCCCCGGTGCCCGGGTGTACGCCCGACCAGCTAAAAATGTGAGCAATAAAGGAAATGAGCAGCACAGAAAGTGCAAATAACAAGAAAAGCGTTGCAGGGTGAGGCAACGCGTTTCCAACTTTTTCCGTAGCATTCAGCAACCGGTCGACAAAGGATCGTTTCTTTACCATAAATTAGAATTCAATAAGAAAAAACGAAAATACTAAGTATTGTTCAGCTGACAATGGGATTTGAATCGAATTCTGTTCTCCAATAGCAGATATCGGACGTGTCTGTCAAAAAAGTGGAGTGGCTGGATCATCATGTTCGTTTGCAAGGGTTATTCCCTGCGGTCATGAGCTCAAAACTTTCAGTTTTTCGGTTGCGAAGTCGGGAAATGCGCAGTCCCGATGTGTCGGGATGAGCAATTTTCCTACGAGCGTAACGCAGCAAACGGACATTATGGACAGACACTAATTAGTAAGCATATTGAACAAATCCAGCAGACCATCAACCTCCCCGCTACTTTCCGGAAAAATAATATACTGCAGATTCTGTATTTCACCAGGAACCAGCACCGCTACCCCGGGCAGAGCCTGTCCGGTCACGGTGGCCCTTTCCATCTTCAACCCTTTTATGGCAGTCAGATATGCTGTGTATTCTCCTTTGACGATTATAAATGAAGGAACCGGATCAATTTTTGAAACGATCTCAGCCATGATCCCGGCCACCCGACCCCCGGTTTCCCTGGATATATTGGATGCCGGCAAGGATTCAGGTTCAAAAACTGTATAGATCACCACATGTTTGCCCCTGCCAATCAGTTGTCGCACCCTGAATACTACGGATGCGATGATCGTCTCTTCCTCTCCCGCCAGGAGCCCCTGAATATCCACACCCAGAGGTATGGCACTACCCCTTTCCATCAGCTGCATTAACTGTCCACCCGAAATTTCATCGTATGATCCAACCAGCACAATTCCACCCCTGTCAGCTTCCCCTTTTAAGGCACTCCTTTCCATGGGCTCTTTTACAGGGTGACAGGTGAATGCGTTGATAAAGGAGGGCGCAGTACTGAACAGTATCTTCTTTCCCGCCAAAATAGCTTCCCAGGCACCCGAGGCAAATACATCCAGGTCAGATTTTGCCAGTGCATTGACAACACATACCCTTGCATCGGATTCCAACAGACGCCGTTTCACATTTTCGGGCCCCATAAGTCGCAATTCCCGGATCTGAAACGATAACACCTGGTCCGGCCTGATCTTCCCTGCATATTTTTCTGATACAAATTCTTTCAGGTCGGATGGTCTGTACATGAACTCTTTGTCTGGGACAAAGGAGGTCCAGGACACCGGTATGACCGTCTCACCATCACGTACATAATGTATATCGTTGCAGGTAAATTTATCACCAGCCAGACATGTCGGAATTAACACCTGCATGGTTCCTTCACCTTCTGTACACGCCTCAATTGCTTCCGCTTCAGCAGGATAATGACCATGTAAAATACTATCCATCACGCTCATTACCATGATTTTCCGCCCTGACTTGTCCCCTGCAATGTTCAACTTATCCATCACATCACCGATAATACCGATGGCCGCCTCCCTGGTCCGGTTCCTGGTATTGGTAATGATAAAGATGAGATGAGGTTTTTCACCCAGGGTTGATTCGAGCAGCTCCGGCTCCCATGAAAACAGTACCGGTACATCATGGGCCGTCTGGCAGCCGGTAATACCATCGTCCAGTATAACAAAGGTATAATCAAGGCACGCACCATGCATGGTGATCTCCTGGTCATACTCCTTGGGCTGATCCTGTATCAGATCATCAAACAACACCTTTATTGAATCATTTTTTGATTAACAGGCAGAGCCAGTCAGATCCGTTTTCTCCTCCCGGGGGATTCCCTGGATGTACTTTTCTTCCTGCTACAACCTCAGCAATACTACCAGGCTGCAGTGCTCCTCCCAGACGTGGATTGTACCACTGAATTTCAAATTCGCCCGTCTTATCCTGCAGGTCAACCGGTGTAATTCCATTGCCCAGATAATATACTGCATACATTTCGCCCGGCTTGGCCAGACAATACCCTTTGGTCACCAAATCATCCCGGTTTTCCATTTCGCTGAATGGCAGATGTTCCCTGAAAAATTCCACGGCATACCTGGTCTGATCCCATAGAATATCCCTTGATCGCCAGTCTTCACAATTCAAATCACCATGTGGGTAGTGATATCCGAAATACCATTCCACACCTGCTCCGCCTGCCATCAGGTTGCCCCAGAGCACCTGTTGCCTGATGGTATCATGAGCCGGATCAAACTCATCGGGCATGGCACCCTTCCAATGCTGTCCAATTTCATCAATGCACACTACCCAGTTGTGCCCTGTTTTAGCCGATTCTTTGAGCCATTTCAAGGTGGTCCTGTGAACATTGAAGGGCGAACCACACTGCAAGGAGGGGCCATCAATGGTTTTGTGGCCCACGTATTCGGCCATGTCCTGATTCCGCTGATTCTCGTTGGAATGGGTATGCACCACCACCAGGTGATTATACGGATCGGTTTTCCGGAGGTAGTTGGCCATCTTCTTCGTATCATCCACGGTTTGTCCGTAGGGAGACCAGTTTACGGGACCGTGTTCTTCACCAAGGTTCCAGGTAATTGCGTTGTGGTGCGAAAATCTCGCCACCAGCTCCCGTAAGTACAATTTCCGCTGAACATCGAGGTATCCGGCATCCAGCAGCAATTCATTCTCGGTTTCCTGCAACACCACATGCATCATGATACCCAGGCTATCCATGTGTGAAAAAACAATTTCCCACTGATCCAGTTTGGAACAGTCGAAACGGTATCTTTCATTCCTGTCTGTATAGGGCCATACATCATCTCCGTCACCCAGAATGTTCATGGTGAGGAAATAGACGGAATTCATCCCTTTGGATGAGAGATAATTCAACGCTCCGATCATCCCTTTGCCTTTTCCTCCCTGCCATTGCGGATCACCCTCTTTCCAGTCACGGATGTGCGGCTCATAGATGTGCAATCCTGCATTGGGGGAATCCTCTCCACTCCGCTGCTGATTGTTGCCCCCATACCAGGTACCGTCAAATTCCCTGTATCCCAAAAAGTTTTCCGGACTGTCGGCACCGCCCTTCAGAAATATTTCACCGGTTCCTGCATGTGCCAGATAATGGTTGCCGGTATTTACGAGCCTTCCCTTTGCCCTGAAATCAACACCCGTTTTATCAGATTCCTTTATCAGGAAAGTTCCATTCATTCCGTCCGTTGCTTCAGGATACCCATCATCCGGATTTTCAGACAATGCAATATTTTTTCCCTTCCGGAACGATATCCTGTATTCCCATTCCCCTGCCTCATCAGGTGAAAAATGAACCTTCCAGATACTACCCGCAACAGCGCCTGTTTCGGCAGCATTTCCATCGGCTGCAAAATAACCTGGTACGGTGTAAGTTGACACACCATTGGTAAAGGTTGCTTCCAGTCTGAAATCCAGGAACGGATTCGGAAAATCCTGTTCCGACACATGGGGACCCGGAATTTCAAGGGTAACCCGGTGCCAGGTCTGCAGATCACCCCCGACGGTGATCATGTTGCTATTTTCACAGGAAAACAAAGAGAGTAAAAAAAAGCTGATCAGTACAAATGCTGTGGTTCTCATAATCTTGTATTAATGGTTTAAATTTCTGATCTGAAACTACATCACGGATCATGCCCTCCATGGAACATGAAAGCTGAAATATACGACACTTTGCTAAGGTGGAAGTGGTTTTGTATTGGATATCATCTTGTAAAGATAATAAATGGTGGGGAAGAGAGATGTTCCATGTTTTCATCGGTTAAGACTTTTTTTGAACCACAGCGGACACAGAGAGCAAGCTTGCACAGAGTTAGCGTAGCGTTTTTAGGTAATTTAAACTCCCCCCTCCTCCCCAAACTCTGTGGTTTAAAAAGGGCCCCCACAGCGAATACCTCCAATCCACCCCCCGTTACACAAATCAAATTATCTCCCTCTACTCCCAAACTCTGTGGTAAAAAAAGAGCCCCTTCGATGCAAATACATATATTTACACCCCCATATAACGATCCTTATAAATTATGAACCAATTCGAACCCGGTCTGCTGGCAGTTACAGGTACAGGAGCATTTATCATTGTCCTTGTAT
>JBBDIE010000171.1:4844-13308 GCA_040880545.1 Bacteroidales bacterium
GAACCCGGTCTGCTGGCAGTTACAGGTACAGGAGCATTTATCATTGTCCTTGTATTTATTGTACTCGTTGTACTGCCACTGATCTATTACCTGCTTACCCTTCAGAGTATTTTGAAGGAGGTCAGTCCGGAGAATCGGAAAATGGAGCCGGAACAGGTATGGCTCTCATTGATACCATTATTTGGCATCATCTGGCAATATTATATCGTGGCGCGCCTGGCAGACTCCCTCAGATTAGAATTCAATAAAAGGAATATTTACTCCAATGAAGCCAGGCCGGGATACCAGACCGGCATTATATTCTGCATACTTATCTCCTGTATTATCATCCCTTATATTGGTGTATTGGCACTGGTGGGAGGACTTGTCAGCTGGGTTATTTACTGGGTGAGGATCAATGAATTCAGGAACGTACTCATTGAAAATCCGTTAAATTATCTATCCCAATAATCATTACCTGGAAATAGTTTCCTCAACAAACGTTCCGAACTGTTTGTACGCTTCGTACAATTTGTCGTAAACAACGGCCCTTTTCTTATCCGGGTAATAGGTCTTTTCAAATCCTCCTCCCATGGCTTTCTGAGCCGACGGGATATCATGATGCACCCCGGCAACCACCGACGCTGCCATGGCAGAGCCCAGCGCACAGGCCTGCTCCGAACGTGCCACCTTGATCGGCATATTCAGCACGTCAGCCACTATCTGCATCACGAAGTTTGACTTTTTCGCCACACCTCCCAGTGCAATGACACCATCGATCCGAACCCCTTCAGAGATAAACCGCTCGTTGATCATTCTTGATCCGAAGGCCGTAGCCTCTACCAGTGCCCGGAAGATCCCCGGGGCATCCGAACCCAGGGTCAGCCCCATGATGGCGCCTTTCAGCTCCTGGTTGGCATCCGGTGTTCTTCTCCCGTTCATCCAGTCGAGGGCCACGATGGCCGACTCCTCAACCGGTATTTCTGCCGCTGCTTTGCTCAGTTCGTTGATTATTTTCTCTGAAGTCTCCTTGCTGATCCGGTCGATGGTCTCATCATCGAGCCAGTCAGACTTACCAATAATTTCCTTCACGGGCCACATCAGGACATTGGAGAACCAGGCGTAAATATCGCCGAAAGCGGACTGCCCCGCTTCGAGCCCAACCATCCCTGGCACGATGGATCCGTCCACCTGGCCGCAGATCCCGCCCACCAGGTTATCAGCAACATCCTCCTTTGGTGCGATGAGCATATCGCAGGTTGATGTACCCATTACCTTGCTGAGATAATAGGGCTCGATTTGTCCCCCCACTGCCCCCAGGTGCGCATCAAATGCGCCTGCACCGATGGCCACATTCTCTGACAACCCCAGCCTGGATGCCCACTCTTCTGCCAGGTTCCCCACTTTCACTTCACAGGAAACCGTTTCTTCGAATAACCTTGCTTTCAATCCTCCCAGTAACGGGTCCAGCTTAACCAGGAATTCCTCAGCAGGAAGCCCGTTAAAATTTTCGTGCCACATCGCTTTATGTCCTGCAGCGCAACGACTTCTTTTCATTTTCAGCGGATCCGTATCACCCACAAGCAGTGCAGGTATCCAGTCGCAATGCTCCACCCACGAGAAGGCTGCCTTTCTTACCTGCTCATCACTGCGTAGTACATGCAATATCTTGGCCCAGAACCATTCAGAAGAGTAGATCCCCCCTTCATACCTTGTGAAATCCTCACCTCCCCAGCTCTTTGCCAGGGTATTGATCTCTTCCGCCTCTTTCAGTGCAGTATGGTCCTTCCACAGTACGAACATCGCGTTGGGATTCTCTACGAATTCAGGGGTTAGTGAAAGAGGTACCCCCTCCCTGTTCACTGCAACGGGCGTAGATCCGGTGGTATCAACCGAGATGGCAACAACATTTTTGCGCACATCGTCCCCTGCATCTTTCAGTGCATTCACGATGGTTTGTTCAAGACCTTCAAGATAGTCGGCAGGATGCTGCCTGAACCGATTTTTCGCCGCGTCACAATACTTCCCCTCCTTCCATCGCTGGTAATAGTACACCGCGGTTCCCTTCTCTTCCCCTGTGGCTGTATCCACAATCAGTGCCCGAACGGAATCCGTTCCGTAATCAACGCCTATGGTATATTGCTTACTCATGTCATTTTTTATTTTTGTCCGTAATATGCATCTTTCCCATGTTTCCGCCGGTAATGTTTATCCAGCAGGAACTGTTGAATGGGCTCTTCGTGCCCCAGCACAATATTCCTGAATGCCATCTTAGCCACATTTTCCAGTACCACAGCATTATGTACCGCATTGTCAGGCGAGGTACCCCATGAGAATGGGCCATGACCCTTAACCAGTACCGATGGTATGGCGTCGGGATCGAGTTTTTCGAAAGTTTCCGCAATCACCCTGCCGGTTTCCAGTTCATAATTGGTCTGAACCTCCGTTTCCCGCAAATCCCTGGTACAGGGTATCTCACCATAAAAGTAGTCGGCATGGGTAGTGCCAAAGGGAGGAATGGCCCTGCCCGCCTGCGCCCAGCTCGTGGCCCATTCCGAATGGGTATGTGCCACACCCCCGATATTTTTAAACCTCCTGTATAGCTCCAGGTGCGTGGGCAGATCGCTGGAAGGTTTAAGGGCTCCCTCCATCACCTTCCCGTTCATATCAACCACCACAATATCATCCACTGTCATCAGGTCGTATGATACCCCCGAGGGCTTAATGGCAACCAACCCGCTTTTCCTGTCGATACCACTCACATTGCCCCATGTGAAAACCACCAGGCCATGATTTACCAGATCCAGGTTTGCACGGAAAACTGCTGATTTCAATTCATTGATCATAACGTAAGTTTTATCTTTTCAATCCATCTGAAAGGTGGTAATAGAGATCGTTCCATCGCAGCTCTTTTCTGAATTCCCTGATATCGGTCCGCTTATCAATAAACAGGAGCTCCATATCCGCGATGTCGGCAAAATCTTCCATCATTTCAGAAGTAACGGCCATGCTGAATCCTGTGTGATGGGCACCGCCCGCATGAATCCATGCTGCAGCCGCTGTGGGCAGATCCGGCTCCGGCTCCCACACTACCCTGGCCACCGGTAACTTTGGCAACGGTTTATCAGATTTTACAACCTTGCACGGATTCACAAGCATCCTGAACCTGTTGCCCATATCCATCAGTGAGACATTGATACCGGGCCCCTGTGCCACATCAAATACCAGCCTGATGGGATCCTCCTTGCCGCCGATTCCCAGTTCATGGGCCTCCATGGATACTTTGCCGGCTGCAATGGAAGGACAAACCTCCAGCATGTGTGCCCCCAGCACCTTCATCCCGGCAGGATCAAAATGGTAGGTGTAATCCTCCATAAATGAAGTTCCGCCTTCAAGTCCGGTGGCCATTACCTTCATGGCACGCACCAGGGCCGCTGTTTTCCAGTCACCCTCAGCGCCAAATCCGTATCCTTCCGCCATCAGTCTTTGTACTGCATGCCCGGGTAGTTGTTTTAACCCATGCAGGTCCTCAAATGTTGTTGTGAAAGCCTTAAAGCCTCCATCTTCCAGGAAATCTTTCATCCCCAGCTCAATCCGTGTGGCTTCAAAAAGATTGCTCCGCTTTTTTCCTCCATCGAGCAGGGAAGAAGCCACGGCATACTCCGCTTCGTACTTTGAAAGCTGCTCATTGATCCGCTTGTCAGATACTTCGTTCACACGCGCCACCAGGTCGCCCACACCATAACCCGACACCGAATATCCGAACTTCAGTTCAGCCTCCACTTTATCGCCTTCCGTAACCGCCACTTCCCGCATGTTGTCACCAAACCTGGCAACCCGCATTCCCTGCCAGTCGTGCCATGCAACGGCAGCGCGCATCCAGGTAGCAAGCTTCTTTTCAACTTGCGCATCCTTCCAGTGGCCAACCACCACTTTCCGGTTACGCCGCATCCTGGAGAGTATGAACCCATATTCACGGCCCCCATGGGCACTCTGATTCAGGTTCATGAAATCCATGTCGATCGATTCCCAGGGGATATCCCTGTTAAATTGCGTATGCAGATGTACGATCGGTTTGGTTAATACTTTCAATCCGTTGATCCACATTTTGGCCGGCGAGAAGGTATGCATCCAGGTAATGATCCCAATACAGTTCGACGCTGTATTAACCTCCTGCATAAGCCCCGTAATTGCACCGGGGGATGTGAGTACCGGTTTGAAAACCACCTTCACGGGAATGTTCCCCGACCCGTTCAGTCCGGAAACGATCTGCTGTGAATTTTCCTTTACCTGTCTCAGTGTCTCTTCACCATACAGATGCTGACTGCCGGTGATAAACCATACTTCGAAATTTTTAAGTTCCATATCTGTTACATATCAAAATTATATCCATTATTGGTTAATTCATCATAACGCTGTTTATCAAACTGGTAGTAAAAGGCTCCCTTCCTGGAACTCTGCCTCTCCTTCTCCTCCAGTTTTTTCAAAATTCCGGGCGACAATATCTTTTTCCTGAAATTACGCTTGTCAAACTCCCTGTCAAATATTTTTTCATATAAGTTCTGTAACTGCGGAAGGGTGAATTTTTCCGGTAACAACTCAAATCCAACAGGCTGCGTACTGCACCTTCTCCTCAACCTCCTCAACGCTTTATCCACCATCTCTTTATGATCAAAAACCAGTTCCGGTATCTGGTTGATATTGAACCAGCTTGCGCTGTATTTATCAGAAATGACTTTCCCGAATTTCACAGAATTTATAAGCGCATAATAGGCGATGCTGATCACCCGGTCTGCCGGATCCCGGTCCCGCTCTCCATACCCCTGAAGCTGCTCAAGGTAAATGTTCTCAATCCCCGTCAATTCATAAAGCACCCGGGCTGCAGCCTCATCGATACTTTCATCCATTTCCAGGAAGCCTCCCATCAACGACCATTTCCCCTTCCCTGGCTCAAAATTACGCCTGATGCACAACAATTTCAACTCTTTTGTATCAAATCCGAAAATAATACAATCCACGGCCAGATAAAACCTGCTGTGCTTATTATACGGATGAGTCATGTTCGAATTTCAATGTTATACAATCCAAATATATAAATTAATTGTAAAATATACACTTATAATTATTTTCTTTTTACATAATTACCCCATGTACTGGTTTTGTCAATTATTTGACCATCCATTTTCATGCATCCCATCAACTCACCACTTTTTTTCATAGCTTTAAACGCAATAAAAAACCTAAAAATCATTCACAAATTATGAGCGGATTCTATGGTGTGGTTTCAAAGGAACAGTGCATCAACGATGTATTTTACGGGACCGATTACCACTCACACCTCGGAACGAAACGTGCCGGAATGGTATTTCACAACAAAGAAGAGGGCTTCCGGAGAGCCATTCACAGCCTGGAAAGCGATTATTTCAGAACGAAATTTGAACCCGACCTTCAAAAATTCAAGGGCACACTGGGCATGGGTATAATCAGCGACACGGACCCCCAGCCCATTCTTTTCAATTCCCATCTGGGACGGTTCGCCATTGTCTCTGTGAGCCGCCTGGTAAATATAGAGGAGCTGGAAAAATATTTTCTGAAAAAGAAGAAACATTTTACCGAGAATTTTCAGGGGAATGTCAATCCCACCGAAGTGGTGGCCAACCTGATCTGCGAAGAGGATGATTTTGTTTCAGGAATAAAAAATGTACATGACAAAATAAAAGGTTCCTGCTCACTGCTCATTTTAACCCCCGACAGGATCATTGCAGCAAGAGACAAGCTGGGCAGGACTCCGATAATTATCGGAAAGAAGGAAGGGGCGTACGCCGTTGCTTCAGAGACCACGGCTTTTCCGAACACGGGTTACGAGATTGAATATTTCCCCGGGCCCGGTGAGGTGGTGGAGATCACGGCAGAAGGGTACAAGACACTAAAACCTGCCAATGAAAAAATGCAGGTATGTTCGTTTCTGTGGATTTACTACGGCTATCCGCCCTCCTACTTCGAGGGAATAAACGTGGAGGATGTTCGGTACCGATGCGGTGCAGCGCTGGCTAAACGTGATGATGTGGAGGCCGATTATGTGTCGGGGATTCCCGACTCGGGTGTGGGTCATGCGTTTGGCTATGGCAATGAAAAGATGATCCCCTATAAACGGCCATACTCTAAATATACCCCCACCTGGCCCCGGAGCTTTATGCCGCAAAACCAGAATACAAGAGAGCTGGTGGCCAAAATGAAGCTCGTTCCCAACAAGGCGATGATCAAGGATAAAAATATTGTACTGCTGGATGACTCAATTGTACGGGGCACCCAGCTTACAGACAATACAATGGACCTGCGGAAAGCCGGCGCAAAAAAGATCCACATGCGCATTGCCTGTCCGCCCCTCTCCTTTGCATGCGATTTTTTAAACTTTTCCCAGTCACGGTCGACCACCGAACTAGCTACCCGTAAAGCGATCATTCAGCTTGAAGGGGAGGAGAAGCACCTGAAGGAGTATGCAGATCCCACCAGTGAAAAATACAGGCAAATGGTAGATAAAATTGCTGAAAACCTGGGCATCGATTCCCTGATGTACCAGGATATAGATGACATGGTGGAGGCCATTGGATTACCCAAGGAGAAACTCTGCACCCATTGCTGGGACGGCAGCAGTTGTTTTTAGGAAATCTTTGCAAAAAGTGCAGCATAGCTGGAGGAACCTGAAGTTACCCGTATCACGTACATCCCGTCATTGATTCCGGATAGGTTGATTCTTCCGTCATCGCTGGTGATACTCAGTTGCATTCTTCCGGAAAAGTCGGAGACCTGGATATGCATCTGCAATTCCTGATCAGGAATATGAGTTCCGTCCCTTCAAATAAAGTTTTTTTCCCAACATCTGCATCTGTTTTCTTGTTTTTCAATGTAACAGTTTATCTTTGCACCATGCCTATAAATGTTCCAAATAATCTGCCGGCCATCGAAGTGCTAAAAACGGAGAACATCTTCGTAATGGAACAGGACCGTGCCGTTCACCAGGATATCAGGCCATTGAAGATCGCGATACTGAACCTGATGCCGGTGAAGCAGGTCGCGGAAACCGATCTGATCCGCAACCTGTCCAATACCCCCATGCAGGTGGAACTGGACCTTCTGTATATGGATACCCATGAATCGAAGAACACACCACGTGAGCACATGGAGGTCTTTTACAAAACCTTCGATCAGATCAAAAACAGGAAATACGATGGGCTGATCATCACCGGTGCCCCTGTTGAACTGCTGGAATTTGAGGAGGTGGATTACTGGGAAAACCTGTGTGAACTGCTGGAGTGGAGCAAGACCCATGTAACCAGTACCCTGCATATTTGCTGGGGAGCGCAGGCCGGATTGTATTACCATTACGGTATTCAGAAATATGAACTGCCGAAAAAAGTGTTTGGCGTATACGACCACAATATCACCGATCGCAGACATCACCTGGTACGCGGATTCGATGATCTGTTTCCCGCCCCCCATTCCAGGTACACCGAAAACCGGATGGAGGATATTCTTAACCACCCTGACCTGACCCTGCTGGCCTGGTCAGAGGAGATCGGTTCCAATATTGTATTGTCTAACGACAACAGGCAGATATTTATCTCCGGCCACCTGGAATACAATCCGCTGACCCTGAAAAATGAATACGACAGGGATATTGCAAAGGGATTGAACATAGATGTGCCTGAAAACTATTTCCCTGACAACAATCCTGCAAAAGATCCGGTGATCCGCTGGCGCGCCCATGCAAGCCTGCTCTTTACCAACTGGTTGAATTACTATGTATACCAGGTAACTCCGTTCGACTGGGAATAATCCGGTTCAAAAATCCCGGCATAAAAATCACATTTCGCCACCGGAGAAAAACAGATAACTGTAATTCCAGTAGATCTACTATATTTTCAGTTAATCAACTATTTTTATAGTTGTAAAATATATTGTGCCTCAACAGTTTTTATTTGCATCTGATCACTGTATCAATAATTCGCCTATTCAAGGAGGATAAGTGTGAACAAACCTGAACAGGGCAGGCAGGCTGACAAAATTATCGTTATATTTGTCTTACTACAAAATCAAATAATAACAAAATTGAAAACTATGAAAAAGTATTTGCTAGCATTTATTGTGATGGTGACCATGACAGCCTTTAGTAATGCACAGGACTACTCTACCGGTATCGGACTACGGGGTGGACTTGCAAACGGTATTACGATCAAGCACTTTATTGGCGGCAACAGTGCTCTTGAAGGGATTGTCACAACGCGTTGGCAGGGTTTCAATATCACTGGATTATATGAATTGCACTCCATGCAGGTTTTTGATGTGAACAGGCTGAACTTTTACTATGGTCTGGGTGGACATATCGGATTCTATAACGGAACATACACTAGCTGGGGAACGGTTGGTACAAGTTATACAGTAATTGGTGTGGACGGAATACTGGGTCTGGAATACAATTTCGTTG
>JBBDIE010000172.1:0-2179 GCA_040880545.1 Bacteroidales bacterium
GCTATAGCGGGTATATCATTTGCGGGTCATTCTTGCAGCAATCCGGATGAAGAGAAGAAGCGTATCTCCGACATTTTCAACCAGGGAGACACCATTCTTTTTCAGGGCGATTCTATCACGGATGCCCACCGTGACAAGCAGAAGGAGACGGCCAATGAAGCCGGTTCATTTGGCCGGGGATATGCATTGTTACTGGCATCAAGGCTACTTGGTGACCTGCCTGAAAAAGAGCTTACCATTTACAACAGGGGGATCAGCGGGGATAAGGTTTACCAGCTGGCGGACCGGTGGGAAAAAGACTGCATTGACCTGAAACCGGATGTATTGAGTATGCTGATCGGGGTAAATGACTACTGGCACCAGCGGAAAAAGAATTATTCCGGCACGGCACGGACATACGAAGAGGATTACCGTAAATTGCTGGACCGGACAAGATCTTCCCTGCCCGATGTGAAGCTGATCATTTGTGAGCCATTTATTTTGCCCAACACTACGGTGGTAGATGAAACCTGGATCGAGCCATTCAGTGCCTATCAGAATATAGCTGCCGGCATTGCTGCAGAATTTGAAGCAACGTGGGTACCATTCCAGCGGGCTTTTAACGCTGCCACTGAGCTTGCCCCGGCAACTTACTGGGCAGCCGATGGTGTTCATCCATCCATGGCGGGTGCCCAGCTTATGGCCGACACCTGGCTGAAGTCATTGTAATTTCAGCTCCCGGTCAGGATCCCGTCTGCCTGGTGCTGAATTCCTTGTTAATGGCCATGGTCATTTTTAATCCAAGGGGACCAGTTTTACGATCCGTCCGGGATTTTCCAGCCCCACGTAAATATAGCCGTCCGGCCCCACTTTCACATTCCTGACTCTCCCCAGTCCATCGATCAGTTTTTCCTGGTGGACCACTTTCCTGTTTTCAATGGTACAACGTATTACGTAATTAAACCGAAGCGATCCCACCAGCAGGTCGCCTTCCCAACCCGGATAAATGTCTCCATCAATGAAATCCATACCACATGGAGCAATGGACGGTGTCCAATAGATTACCGGCTGCTCCATTCCGGCGCGGGCCGTATCCCTGGTGATGATGGTTCCGTTATAGTTGATGCCATACGTTATTTCGGGCCAGCCATAATTAATTCCCGGGCGTTCAATGTTCAGTTCATCACCGCCCCGCGGACCATGCTCGTGTGACCAGAGATCACCGGTTTGCGGGTGAAGGGCCAATCCCTGGATGTTCCGGTGACCGTAGTTATAAATCGATTTAACAGCGTTTGGCGTGTTGTAGAATGGATTATCGGTTGGAATGGTCCCGTCATCATGCAAACGATGAACCGCCCCGGAATAGTTGGTGATATCCTGGGCATTATGTGATTGGCCACGATCCCCCACAGTCAGATAGAGATAACCTTCCCGGTCAAATTCAATCCGCGAACCGTAGTGCGGCCCCCTTCGTTCAGCGGGTGTGGCCCTGAATAGTATCTCCTTGTCGGTCAGTGCATCGTTATTCAACCTGGCACGCATCAGTGCCGTACTTCCTCCATCGCCAACGGTTTGGCCCGCGTAATAGGAATAGGTAATGTATATCCAGCCATTGGTTTCATAGGAAGGATGCAGCTCCACATCCAGCAATCCGCCCTGTCCGTACTCGTAAACCTTCGGAACCCCGGAAATTTCCGTGCGGTTCCCTTGCTTATCCACCTTGTATAAAATTCCTGACCTTTCCGTGATCAGCATTTCCCCACCTGGCAGCCAGGTCAGTCCCCAGGGAATATCCAGGTTTTCCACCACGGTTACTGCACGGTAAGAAAACGATTCCGAATCGAACACCCTGTCGCTATCGGACCCTTTCCTGAAATCAGCCTCCCGGCCCATGTTGATAATGTAGTTGGAAAGATTCAGGATATCCTTGTCCGACAACCCCCCCCGGAACGCTGGCATCCCTATATCCTCCATCCCATACCTGATACTCGTAAAAGCCGACTCCACCGATTTCTCCTCGATCCACTCCTTCTCCATAAATTCATTGGGTTGAAAATGACACCCTATACAGTATTCAGCATATTGCCGCTCGGCTTTTTTATAGGGATCTTCCTCCTGAAAAGTGCCTGTTGTAAATGACATGAAGATGATCGGCAATGTGACCATCATTGTTGAAAGTGCAAGATAAATTTTCTTCATA
>JBBDIE010000173.1:0-12843 GCA_040880545.1 Bacteroidales bacterium
TAAATATCCTTGCATTTATTCAGTGACAATGCTACAGACTTTTTCAGCAGACCCTACTTATCAGGCATGACAAGATATTATGCGTTTTCTTTCTGCTAATAGTTAGTAATTTTTTAACATTGAAATCAGCCGTTTTTCTTTGACAACAATTTAATTTTGGTTAGATTTGCACTCTTCAAAATCGTAGGATAAACAATTGTTGTTCAACTAATAGTTTAATTAATCATGGGAAAAATAAAAGTTGCCATTAATGGCTTTGGTCGAATTGGCCGTAATGTGTTCAAACTCGCACTGGAAAGAAATGATCTCGTTGTTGTAGGTATCAATGATCTGACTGATAACAAGACACTCGCACACCTTCTGAAGTATGACTCCACCCAGGGAAAATTTCCCGGTGTTACATTTGATGATGAGAATATCATTGTGAATGGTGTCAAATACAAAGTTACAGCAGAACGGAACCCAGCCAACATTTCATGGTCGGAAACGCCTGATGTTGTCATTGAATCCACCGGAGTATTCACCTCCAAAGAGAGTCCAAAGGGAGGATATGGCGATCACCTCAAGAATGGAGCTAAGAAAGTTATTTTAACTGTACCATCTAAAGACACCATCGATAACATGATCGTTCTTGGCGTAAATGATGATGCCCTAAGAGCAGAGGATCAGTGTGTTTCAAACGCATCATGTACCACGAACTGTCTTGCTCCCGTAGTAAAGGTACTGCATGATTCATTTGGAATTGAAAATGGATTAATGACTACCATCCACTCTTACACAAATGACCAGGCGATCCTGGATCTCCCACACAAAGATCTACGCAGGGCACGTTCTGCGGCTGTATCACAGATACCAACCACAACCGGTGCTGCCAAAGCAGTTGGTAAAGTTATCCCTGAACTGAACGGTAAACTCGATGGTATGGCCGTAAGGGTTCCCACGCCAACCGGATCGATGATTGACCTGGTAGCCAACCTGAAAACCGAAGTTACCATCGAACAGATCAATGCTGCCATGAAAAAAGCTGCAGAAGGTCCGATGAAAGGGATTCTTGAATATACAGATGAGCCGATCGTTTCAGTGGATATTATTCACAACACACATTCATCTATCTTTGATTCACTGGCAACCATGGTAAACGGGAAAACCATAAAAGTTATTTCATGGTACGACAATGAATGGGGATACTCGGCAAGGGTAGTGGATCTTATTCCCAAGATGTTTGCGTAATACTGGTCACAGAACTTGTGATACAGATTACCATCAGAAATAATTTTCAATAAAAGAGGCCGTCAGTGATCTGACAGCCTCTTTTTTTATTTCATAAGTACCTTTAATAATACTCGATAATCTCAAATGGAATCTGCATGGTCTGTTCATAATGTTGTCCCAACTCTTCGATGGACTCATCCCCCTCCTCAAAATACCATTTAACCAATACGTCCCTGCCCAGCTCGTGATTTACTTTCAGAATTCTCAACAGTTCCAGCATGTATTTTGAAGAGCCGCTATTGATGTATTCAAGTTTAATGTTCATAACCGTCTTCTCAGGTGGATGCTGGAAATACTCTTTCATCCAACTAATCAGTTTATCAAAAAATTCGCCCGGGTCTTCAGGAATGGACCTTCCCTCGATATTGAGTTTGCCTGTCTCAGCATGAAACTCAATTTCCGGTGAGTTAAAAGTTTTTTTCAGATATATATTATCCATGTCAAGGGTATGATTTATTCATATCTTAATGCAATGATCGGATCTAGTCGTGATGCCTTCCTGGCCGGAATAACACCTGATAACAAACCAACTACAAAACACACCGTCACTCCGAGGATAATCCACGACCAGGGAACAATAAAACTAGTTCCAATGGTTAAAGATACAGCATTTCCAATTAAAATTCCTAAAAATATACCAACAAGCCCCCCTAATTGACCGATAACGATGGCTTCATAAAGGAATTGCCTGCGAATCATTTCTGACTTAGCCCCCAGTGCTTTCCTTGTTCCAATCTCTCTGGTTCGCTCGGTTACCGAAACCAACATAATATTCATTAATCCGATCCCGGCTCCAAGAAGTGTAATAATTCCAATGGCCACTGCAACGAACCCGACGTATTTCAGGTTCTCCAATAACATTTGAGAAAGCTGATCGCTGCTGGTAATGTTGAAGTCACTCTCATCACCCGGATCGAGCCTCCTGACGATCCTGAAGATGCCCTCCGCTTCCGACATGGCCGCCTCCATGAACATCGGATTGTATGCCCTTACGCTGATATTGTAATTCATCGAGGGCCTGGAAAAATATTGCCGGACATTGGTATAGGGTACCAGGCACAACCTGTCGGAGCCCATTCCCATGGAAGTTCCCCTGCTTTTCAGCACACCTATCACCCTGTACCTACCTGTTCCAATGATGACGAACCTGTTCAGTGCATCTTCCTGCTCTCCAAAGGCAGCATTGGCCACGTTACTCCCCAAAATCACTACAGGTTCACTGTTTTGAATATCTGTGGAATTAAAGTTTCTACCCTTTTCAATCTTATATCCCGCAGTAAAAACAAACCCTTCATCCACGCCCCTGACCTGCACGTTGGGATTCGATTTGTAATTTTTATGTTTTATAACTGCATTTCCCGATGCCCAGCACTGAATGGATACTTCTGCCGGAAAATTGAATTGTTCTTTGAAATCCCTGGCTTGTTTGTAGTTAATATAGGAATGATTCTTCTTTCGATAGCTTTGATTGCCGATCTGAACATGCATGCTACGGGATTCGATGGTAAAGGTATTTGCGCCCATGAGGCTGAACTGGTCCGTAAGGCTGTTTTGGATGGCATCAATTGCTGTCAGGATCCCAACCAGTGCCATGATCCCAAAAGCAATGATCAGTACGGTAAGGATGGTTCTTAACAAACTTGTCCGGATAGACTTGAAAGCTATTTTGAGGTTTTCCCGGAAAAAAAGACCTGCCCTCATATTTGTTTTTAATTTAAGCCTAAAGGTAATTAAAACTAAACAAATAGCTGATACCGGATAGTTAATTCCAGCCAAATCGTTAATTTTGTTTCATCACTAAAATATTTTCTGAAATGGCATTCGATATCGATTTAATCAAGGCACATTACAACAATTTACCATCACAACTTGAAACAGTAAGGAAGAAACTTGGCAGGCCGCTTTCTCTCACTGAAAAAATTCTTTACAGTCACCTCAGTGATATGAAAGAGTTAACAGACTTTACGCGAGGTGGTGCTTATGTGAACTTTGCCCCCGACAGGGTTGCGATGCAGGATGCTACAGCCCAGATGGCGCTCATGCAGTTCATACAGGCTGGTAAAGATAAGGTTGCGGTACCCTCCACTGTTCATTGCGATCACCTGATCCAGGCGAAAACAGGAGCAACGGATGATTTGAAAAGTGCGTTAAATACCAACAAAGAGGTTTTTGATTTTCTCTCCAATGTTTCAAACAAATATGGTATAGGATTCTGGAAACCGGGAGCGGGTATCATACACCAGGTGATCCTCGAAAACTATGCGTTCCCCGGCGGCATGATGATCGGAACCGATTCCCACACAGTGAACGCGGGAGGGCTTGGCATGGTAGCCATCGGAGTTGGTGGCGCGGATGCCGTGGATGTAATGGCCGGAATGCCATGGGAACTGAAATTCCCCAAACTTATCGGGGTGAAACTAACAGGGAAATTAAGTGGTTGGACCTCCGCCAAGGATGTCATACTTAAAGTAGCCGGACTTCTTACCGTGAAGGGAGGAACCGGGAAAATCCTTGAATATTTCGGGGAGGGAACTGAGAGTATTTCATGTACGGGTAAGGGAACCATTTGCAACATGGGTGCTGAGATAGGGGCCACCACGTCAGTTTTTGGATACGATAATAAGATGCGGGCTTACCTGGCAGGTACAGAACGTGAAAATGTTGCCATTGAAGCAGATAAAGTTGCTGCGGACCTAACGGGAGATCCGGAAGTATACGCGGATCCGGAAAAATATTTCGACGAAGTGATAGAGATTAACCTCGATGAACTGGAACCCCATATTAACGGTCCGTTTAGTCCGGATAAAGCCTGGGCCATGTCCGAATTTGCAAGGGCCGTGAAGGATAATAATTACCCTAGTAACCTGGAAGTGGGACTAATCGGCTCCTGTACAAACTCCTCCTATGAAGATATCACCAGGGCGGCATCTGTGGCACAACAGGCTGTGGATAAAGGATTGAAAGTTGCTACGGAGTTTACTATTACACCGGGGTCCGAGATGGTCAGGTACACTGTTGACCGGGACGGACTACTGGGAGCATTTGAACAAATCGGTGGTGTGGTGCTTGCCAATGCATGCGGTCCGTGTATAGGACAATGGGCACGCCACAATGCGGACAAAGAGCAGAGGAATTCCATCATTACTTCATTCAACAGGAATTTTGCCAAACGTAACGACGGCAATCCAAATACCCATGCTTTTGTTGCCTCTCCAGAAATTGTAACAGCCATGACCATTGCAGGGGACCTGACTTTCAACCCCCTTACAGACACCCTCACCAATGAAAAAGGAGAGCAGGTAAGACTGGATGAGCCGGTTGGGATTGAAATGCCGGTCAGGGGATACAGTGTTGAGGACAGCGGTTACCAGGCCCCGGCAAAAGATGGATCTGGAATTCAGATTAAAGTGGATCCTGAATCGAACAGGTTACAACTTCTTGAGCCATTTGCTCCGTGGGAAGGAAGTGATCTGACCGGAATGAAACTGCTCATAAAAGCTGAAGGGAAATGTACAACGGATCACATATCCATGGCCGGACCCTGGCTTCGGTACAGGGGGCACCTGGATAATATTTCCAACAACATGTTGATCGGTGCCGTGAATTTTTTCAATAAAAAAACCAATGCAGTTACAAATCAGCTTACAGGACAAAACGGTGAAGTACCTGCTACCGCCCGAGCCTACAAAGCCGAAGGAACTGGTTCTGTTGTGGTGGGCGATGAAAACTACGGCGAAGGATCCTCCAGGGAACATGCTGCCATGGAGCCTCGTCACCTGGGGGTCAGGGTCGTACTGGTAAAATCATTCGCCCGGATACACGAGACAAATCTCAAGAAGCAGGGAATGCTGGCACTTACCTTTGCGGATAAAGATGATTACAACAAGGTAAGGGAAGATGATACCATCAGTGTTCTGGGGTTGAATGATTTTAAAGAGGGGAAAGGCCTCATAGTCAGACTGGACCATTCCGATGGAAGCAGCGACGATATCCAGGTGAACCATACTTATAACGCTACACAGATAGGGTGGTTCAGAGCAGGTTCGGCTCTGAATCTGATCAGGGAGATGAATAAATAATCGCAATTCGGTATACTTTGAATAAAAAGGAGATGATAAATGCACTGGCTACCACCGGCGCATACCTGGATCAACATGCAACAGGGACACCTTTAAACAGTGATGTGGTAAAGGAACTGAACGGTCGGTTCTTTGATGCCTTCGAACAGATCATCATTAATGAGTCGACCCATAACGGATGGTTCACTGAAAAGAATGTGAGGTCCGCTTTGGGGGCCGTCGCACAATCTCTGAAGAATGACCAGCTTCACAAATGGATGAAAAGGTACCCCCGGCTTCCTGTAGCATCTGATTCATCTGTAACCATTGGCGTGGTTATGGCAGGAAATATTCCACTGGTGGGATTCCATGATATGCTTTCCGTGATCATGTCGGGACACAAATTTCTTGGCAAACCCTCTTCCAAAGATGACCGGCTGCTAAAGATGGTTGCTGAAATTATTTATGCCATTGAACCCGGATTTAGGGACCGTATAGTATTTACAGAAGGTTATCTGACCGATGTTGATGGGATCATCGCAACAGGAAGCAATAACACCTCCCGCTATTTTGAATATTATTTCCGGGAGATGCCCCATATCATCAGGAGAAACAGGAATGGTGTGGCAGTTTTGTCGGGTAATGAAACCGGAGAGCAACTGATGAAACTGGGTGACGATATATTTTTCTACTTCGGACTGGGATGCAGGAATATTACTAAAATCTATGTCCCCGAAGATTACAAACCGGAGATACTGTTAAAGGCACTGGAAAATTACCCTGGTCTATATGAACACCACAAGTACAATAATAATCTGGATTATAACCGGTCCGTCTATCTCATGAACCAGGTACCGTTTCTGGATAACGGCATACTGCTGTTGAAGGAAGATGAGCGGATCGCCAGTCCGGTTGGGGTTGTTTATTTTGAAAAATATTTGCAACTTAATAATTTAATTGATAAGCTTGTCGGACTGGGCGATCAGATACAATGTGTTGTATCTGCCATTGAGGGAATTGAAAACAGTATCATGCCAGGTGACAGTCAGTTTCCCGAACTGTGGGATTATGCCGATGGCATTGATACGATGAACTTCTTAACTGAACTAAAAAGTAGTAATGATTTATAAATTCAGGATCATCTCTGATGAGAGTATAGAATTTGCAAGGGAATTACTCATTGACAGTGGCCAGACATTCCTGGATTTTCACCATTGCCTGCAGGCTGACCTTGGATTTGATCCAAAACAACTCTCCTCTTTCTTCATTACCAACGCTTCCTGGGAAAAACAACTTCAGATCACCCTCCTGGATATGATGGATGATGAGAATGAAACCTGTATCACCATGGATGAAGCCAGGTTGGACTCCTATATCCGGGAGAAAGGACAACGGATGTTGTATGTATTTGATTTTTTCTCCGAGCGTTCATTCTTTATTGAACTGACGGAAGTGATCGATATTTCAGAAAGCAAGTCCCTTCCAAAAATTATTTACGCCAGCGGATCACCTCCTCCGCAAATTAATCTTGAACTCGATAATCTCTCCATATCAGATGAGGATCTGGATGATGACTTTTCAACAGGATCATTTGATGACGATGATTTTAGTGAAGGATTTGACTTTATTGATCCTGAAGATTTTCCAAATGAATAAATTCCTGATTGTTATTGGGGGTCCGACAGCCTCCGGGAAGACCGGTGTGGGTATTGCATTGGCTGAGAAATATGGAACAGAAATTATCTCTGCTGATTCCAGGCAGATTTATAAAGAGACAACCATTGGCACAGCGGTACCTTCTGCTTCAGAATTGAAAAAGGTTAGACACCATTTCATACAGACACACAGCCTGAAAGACTACTATAATGCAAGCAGGTACGAAACGGATGTACTTGAAAAACTCAATATACTTTTTCAACAATATGATATTGTATTTATGGTAGGTGGTTCAGGGCTTTACATCAGTGCTGTCTGTTCAGGTATTGATGATCTGCCGGTTATAGATCAGACCCTAAGGGCGAAACTTACAGAAAAATTCAGGGAGTACGGAATTGAGGGGATAAAAGCGCAACTAAAGCTTGTTGACCCTGATTCCTATGATAAAATCGACCTGAATAACCACTTCCGGATACTCAAGGCGCTGGAGGTATCCATACAAACGGGCCGGCCCTACTCATCCTTCCTCACCTACCAGACCAGAAAACGTGATTTTGGAATAATCAGACTGGCACTGGATATGAACCGAACAGAATTATATAACAGGATCAACCAAAGAGTAGATCTGATGATTGGTGCGGGCCTGGTTGATGAAGTTAAGAGTCTTGAAAAATACAGGGATAAAAATGCTTTAAAATCCGTGGGTTACCGTGAAATTTTCAGCTATCTGGATAACCGGGTTTCATTGGATGAAGCCATCGACCTTATAAAAAGAAATACAAGAAAATATGCCCGGAAACAGCTTACCTGGTTCCGGAAAGATAATTTATATCCCTGGTTCCAGCCTGATGAGACGGACCGGATGGTAACGTATATAGATGCACAGATGAAATGAATTAGCGATAAATTGGAGCACAAATTAAGCTGAATCAACTATTCTGCTCTGTAGTATTCCATTCAATGGTTATATTTGTGCTAAGAAACGGAAAACTTGAAAAAGCCAACATTGATAATTGTAGGAACGTCCTGGCCCTTCAGAGGTGGACTCTCAGCGTACAATGAGCGTTTAGCAACCGAATACCAAAATAACGGCTACGATGTTTCCATCGTGACATTCACCCTGCAATACCCAAAATTCCTCTTCCCTGGCAAGACCCAGAAAGCAGACTGGAAAGCGCCGGGTCATCTGAAAATCAGGCAGGAAATAAATTCAATTAACCCACTGAACTGGATAAGATCAGGAAACAAAATCAGGAAGGAAAAACCGGACCTGGTAATATTCAAATACTGGCTTCCCTTCATGGGCCCGTGCTTTGGTACCATTGCCCGCATGATAAGGAAAAATCGTACTACACGTATAGTTACAATCCTCGACAATATTATTCCCCATGAAAAAAGACCGGGAGACCGGCTGTTTACCAGCTATTTCATCAAGCCAGTACATGCATTTGTGGCCATGTCGGAATCGGTACTGGCGGAGATAAATATCTTTGACACCATAAAACCCCGGGGGTACTGCCCCCATCCCCTGTTCGATAATTTTGGAGAATCCATTGAAAAAGAGAAAGCCCGGATTCACCTGGGCCTTGACCCAAAGTACAATTATGCCCTCTTCTTTGGATTTATAAGGGATTACAAAGGGCTGGACCTTGCAATACGGGCCTTTGGTGAAGCGGAACTCAAGGGATCAGATATTAAATTACTGGTGGCAGGGGAATTTTATACAGAGAAAGATTATTACCTGGGGATGATCGATGAACTGGGAATCAGGGATCAGGTAGAATTGCGCACAGATTTTATTGCAGATAAGGATGTGAAATATTACTTTTCAGCATCGGATCTGGTGGTTCAGCCTTACAAGACAGCAACGCAGAGTGGGATTTCGCAGATCGCCTATCATTTCAATAAACCCATGATCGTAACAAACGTGGGAGGTTTACCAGAGATCGTTCCCGACGGTAAAGTGGGATTTGTAGTTGAAAAGAGTAGCAGTGCCATCGCCAAAGCAATTATGCGCTTTTACGTTGAAAAACTGGAGCCGGAATTTACCCGGGGTGCTGCTGAAGAAAAGAAAAAATATTCCTGGCAAAGAATGATAAAAACCATTGAAAAACTAACAGAAGAATTATGATCATCAGAAGTAAGGCACCCTTAAGAATAGGATTTGCCGGTGGCGGATCGGATGTTTCCCCTTTCTCTGACCTTTATGGCGGAGCAATTCTCAATGCCACACTGAATATGTATGCCTATGCCACAATTATTCCAAGGGATGATGGCAAAATCGTGCTGAATTCTGTAGACAGGAAAATACGACAGGAATTTAAGGCTGAGATGGAACTCACACCCGAGGGGGAGTTGGATCTGATTAAAGGAATTTATAACAGGGTGGCGAAAGATTTTAGTAAGAAACCACTCTCCTTTGAGCTAAGCACACATGTGGATGCCCCTCCGGGTTCGGGACTTGGAAGCTCATCCACGTTGGTTGTAGCCATCCTGGGTGCATTTCGTGAATGGCTCAACCTTCCCCTGGGTGAGTACGACTTAGCCCATCTGGCTTACCAGATTGAAAGGGAGGACATGCAGATGGCTGGTGGCAAGCAGGACCAGTATGCCGCAACTTTCGGCGGCATCAACTTCATGGAATTTTATAAAGACGACAAAGTAATTGTCAATCCATTAAGGGTAAAGACCGAGGTACTGGATGAACTGGCCTATAACCTGGTTCTGCTGAATACAGACACCAGCAGATTCTCCTCCCAGATTATACAGGCACAACAGGAAAATGTAAAGAACAACATGAAATCATCGGTGGATGCTATGCACCATATCAAAGAACAGGCTTACCTCATGAAAGAGGTACTGCTAAGGGGTGAACTTGACAGAATGGGAGATATCCTGAACCTTGGCTGGGAATATAAGCAAGAAATGGCAGACAATATTGTAACGGATGAAATCAGGGAACTCTATAACAGGGCCATGGATGCCGGAGCTTCGGGGGGTAAAATTTCCGGTGCAGGCGGTGGCGGGTTCATGTTATTCTATTGTCCCAACAATGCCCGTCACATTGTAATCAGTGAATTGAGGAACCTGGTTGGCCATATCCACAGGTTTGAATTCACAAAAACAGGCTTGAGAAGCTGGAAAACAGACTAATTCCCGAATTAATGACACCCGTAGAAGCGATCATACTTGCAGGAGGATTTGGTACCAGGTTAAAAGGTGTTATTGATGATATGCCCAAAACCATGGCATTGATCAATGAAAAACCCTTTCTGGAATATCTGCTGGACTACCTTGGTAATTTTGGCATTGAACACGTGATCCTCTCCGTGGGCTACAAGTGGGAGCAAATTTCCAGGCATTTTGGTGACAGGTATGGTTCAATTAAACTCAGTTATGCCGTTGAATCGGAGCCATTGGGGACAGGCGGAGGAATTCGGCTTGCCATGGAAAAAACTATGGGAGATCATGTTTTTATCCTGAACGGGGATACGTTCTTCCGGGTTAACCTCCACGACCTGGCTGAATTTTATTTGGCACATAATGCAGACCTTTGCTTGAGTGTAAAAAGGATGAGAGACTTTTACAGATACGGAACCATTGAACTGGATGTTTGTAAAGTGGTTAATTTCAGGGAAAAAAAGCCCGTCAGTTCAGGATTGATCAATGGAGGGGTGTATGTAACTTCAGCCAGCCTGTTCGACAGGTTTGACCTGCCATCCATATTTTCTTTCGAAACAGATTTCCTTGAAAAACAGCTGGAAGCACTGAAAATATGTGCCATGCATAGCAGCGAATACTTTATAGATATAGGCGTTCCGGCCGATTATGAGAAAGCTAAGTCAGAACTGCCACTTCTTGTCTCAAAATAATAATTCCCCACAACCATAACACAAATTATCGTAAGAGCCTTTTTTTAACCACAGAGTAATCAGACCAGCAAGCTGGCACAGAGTTAGAGCAGCGTTTTTTAATTTAGAGTGATATTCAAACGTGCTAAGGGAGTTAGAGTAAACTCTTGAGTGAATGGCTACAGGATAATTTTAAACTCCCTTAACTCTGAGGTTAAAAAAAGTCCCTTACGGCGTTAGATGTTCATGCTTGTAACATCGAAAATTCAACCTGGGTCGAAGGAGTTTGTACCAGGGTAATATTCCAATACGATGTAATGTCCCGGAGGGACATAATAATAATAGCCACGGGTTTCAACCCGTGGTTAAGCGATTCAAAACAAGACAATCCTCGGAGATGTGCAGTTTATTCGTGATTGGATTGTGTTTTTCGGTTGCGACAATACATAAAGTCTGTCAGCACTCCTCTTCTACGTGGTAATTGTTACGGTCGGTGGCCGAACGTGAAATCAGTTCCCCGAGAAATCCGCCGATAAACAATTGCGAGCCAATAATCATACACGCGAGAGCAATATAAAACAGTACATTATCAGCGACCAGGCTTCCGTGCAACTGATTTTTGAGTGCATACCATTTTTGTATTCCGATGGACACGAGTGCCACGAAACCAATAAAAAACATGAGTGTTCCCACAAGTCCGAACAGGTGCATCGGTTTCTTCCCGAATCTTGTTACAAAAGTTATTGAGAGCAGATCGAGAAAACCATTGATAAATCGCTCCATTCCAAATTTTGTGACTCCGTATTTTCGTTCCTGGTGCTGAACAACTTTCTCCCCGATATTTTTGAATCCGCTGCTCTTTGCAAGCACCGGAATATACCGGTGCATTTCTCCATAAACTTCAATACTCTTAATAACAGCACTCCGGTATGCTTTCAGTCCACAATTGAAATCGTGCAGCCTTATCCCGCTGAGTCTTCTTGCGGCCCAGTTAAATAATTTACTCGGCAGGTTTTTAGATAAAAACGGGTCATAACGCTTTTTTTTCCACCCTGAAATCAGGTCATACCCCTCTTCTATGATCATTTTTCTCATCTCCGGAATTTCCTCCGGGTTATCCTGAAGATCTGCGTCCATAGTAATAATGACATCTCCCTGAGCCAATTGAAATCCAACTTGCAACGCAGCTGACTTCCCGTAATTCCTCCTGAATTTAATCCCCCTTACAGCAGGATTCCGTTCCTTCAGTTCCCTGATCTTTTCCCAGGAACCATCGTTACTGCCATCATCGATCATAATCAGTTCGTAGGCGAACGCATGATCTTTCATTACTTTGTCGATCCAGTCATTCAGTTCATCAAGCGACTCAACTTCATTCAGGAGAGGAATTACAAGAGATATATCCATAATATTAAGTTACTGTAAGGTTGGTTCTGGGTTTTTCTTAATAACAATTGCGGCCAGCAAACCAACGATCACAGCCATGAAAACCATTCCAAATATACTATTCAGTGCTATTTTAAATGCTGTTTGTCCTTCGATCTTTTTAACTTGCTTTTTGCGCTGATCCCTCATTCTTTTTTCAAATACATCATACTGATCATCAGACAATTTCTCCTGATACCTGGCATCCATTTTATCAAATTTATCATCCATCTTTTCTATGGTTGTATATTTGGTATCCTGGAGGTAGCCCTTATCCATTTCATAAATGGCAAAGGTGTACCCTGCAGATAATATGGCCGCGATAAGGCCTACAATGAAACTTATCAGAACCAGCTGCCCATAACTGGCAAAACCTTTTCCATATTCCTTTCTGAACAATACCATCATGAAAACTATCAAACCGATAAAAATAAGGGTAGAAGCAATCATCGCCCAGGACGCAAGCGACTGATCAATAAAGTAGAGGAGCAGGCTAACTACGATTGATGCCAATCCGACAATGGCGCCATAAATAAGGGCGGCCTTAAATACCGGAACTTTTGCTTGTTCTTCCATTGAAT
>JBBDIE010000174.1:0-12835 GCA_040880545.1 Bacteroidales bacterium
ACGCGCAGCGTCAGCTTGAGGAAGAGTAGAAATGAATATCGAATATTGAACATGGAAATATTCTCCCAAAGGGATCCCTTCGGGGAATATTGAATGATCTAAAAGTCAGGGTGATCGCAATCAATTTCAAAACTGTCTAAAGCGACCGCTTGTGACCCGCTTATTCTCGCTCCACACACTCTGCGTTGGTGTTTAGATGAAACGCTGTATTTATTACTTCCCAAAATTTCCCCCATACTGGCTCCACACGCTCTGCGTTGGAGCGCAGATATTTTATAATGTTTTTATTAAGGTTTTTATGGAATTGCATTGAACTTTGAAGGGCAAAAGCGCTATCTTTGTCGCCCTTCTACTGTTACCACATTTGTTACCAATGCTCACGTGGCGGAACTGGTAGACGCGTGCGCTTGAGGGGCGTATGGCCTAACGGCCGTGGAGGTTCGATTCCTCTCGTGAGCACTTTTTAAAGTCTGTTTCTTTTCAAGAAGCAGGCTTTCGTTTTATCTGGCTTTTTTTGACTTTCAATTATGTTTACGGTTTACGCCATATCGAGCCTCACCAGAAATTATATTTACGTTGGGTTTTCCTCTCAGCTTGAATCCAGAATTAATCGACATAATAAAGGGCAAAATACAACCACTAAACCTTATGCTCCTTTTGAACTCATATATACAAAAACATTTAAAACAAGAGTCGAAGCCAGAGAACATGAAAAGTATTTAAAATCAGGTTCTGGCAAAGAATTTCTAAAAAAGATTATTAAAAAGAACAAATAGACGCGTGCGCTTGAGGGGCGTATGGCCTAACGGCCGTGGAGGCCTGCCTGCCGGCAAAGGCAGGTTCGATTCCTCTCGTGAGCACCAAATCATTAAGCCAGGTAACTGATATTTAGTTGCTTGGCTTTTTTATATACAGGATTGGTAGAACTCTGGTAGATACTCATCATTTTGAGGAGGGCCAATTTTTATATCGATTTCTTTATCCATGGTAAGTTCCCTCCAAATATCCAACTATAAACTCTTAGACAACTCAAAAAGGTGTCGGATGTATTTTATCTATTCCAATTCCCGAAAGCATAGGCTTGGATATTTGTAAGTTTAAAGATTTATTAAATCTCTTCTCCATTTTCCCCTTCTTCCTCTTCAACCTTCCCAAATTGAACACTGGGAAGCAAGATAGGGCTAAAACCCGAATTGGCTGTTATTTGTGAAACCCAACTTCTTATAATTCCAAACACCATACTTGGGGCACTGACTCCCATATGGAAACTCCGCTCTTCTTCTTCAATTTCTCCGACGAGTTCAAAAAACCCGACAACCTCTATCTCCAGGCTTATTGGGCATTGATGAGCTTCTTTATCTGTTTCAGGTACAATTTTTGAATTTAAGGTTACTATAAATTCATTTTTGTTTTCCGAATTAACTCGAATATCTGGTATGGGATCTGGTATCTTGCCATCTATGGGTAATTCTTTATCTGAAGGAGTATGAGTATAATCAATCTTCAGAATTTGATAGCTTTTAAAATCTAAAGGTGAATTCATATCAGGAAGCTAATTTATAAATTTTTGCCTGTGATGTGTTTGGCTTCAATTTCACCTTTTTATATTTATCAAAGGTATCCCAGTTTTTGGTGTCTAATAACTGAATTGAAAGAACATTTTCAATATCAAGCAGAGTATCAACGGTGAAGTTATGGGTTCCGCTAAGCCATCTGGTAATTTCAGATTGGTGCTCTTTACCCATTAAAGTGGCGAATTCAGACTTTTTCAAACCCTTTGCCTTAATTGCATTAGCAATTTTTGTGGCAAGAATCATTTTCTTGTCTGTTTTAGCTTGCTCTTCTGGAGTGATCTTTCCTAACAATTCACTCAACAGGTCTTTGTTTTTTTCTTTACTCATGATTGATTAATTCCCCTATTAATTCTAATTCATCATCAGAAAAACGAAGTTTTCTGGAAATCATTTTCTGTTTAATTACTTCAGATACTTCACGTATAATATAGTTTTCTTTTTTTAGTTTAGGGTCTTTTTGAAGTGTCCGGGTTGTTTTAGGACCTCCACCTCCGAGGATAATTACGGTGTTTCCCATACGGATACAGTACAACCGTAAATTTTTCTCCGGGGTGTCATAAAGGGCACAAACCTGATCTCCGGGTTTCCCTTCTTTTGTTTTAAAGAAATGCTCTTGTGCTCCGGTTTTGGTAGCCATCGACCGGATTCGTTGTAATATGTTGCTGAGGTCATCATCATAGTCTCCATGGTTCTCACTCAGAAACTGATCAAAAAGATCGGTTCCATCCTCTAACTCCACAGTATATACTGTAGCTTTATTTCCGCTTAATTCATTTTTCTTTTTTAGTAAGAACTTCACTATTGAGTGTTATAAATTACGATTAATTATAATCAATTTCACTTATAAGTGAAATTTTAATTTTATTGGGTATTCCTGTACTGTATTTCATCCTACACCCCCTCCAAAACCTCACCCACCAACCCCTTAACTAACCGTTCATTCACGGCTTGGCGCTGCTCCAGTTGGGCTTTAAACCGGTCGCAGATGGCAAATAGTTTCGATACGCTGGACGATGCGGTGTTGTTCTTCGAGTGGGGGCAGGCTAAAAGGTATATTTCCCCATTTTGTTCTGTTTATTATTGGAGTTGCTGAGCCAGTAGATTTTGAAAGAATTGATTTTTGAAAATAATCTGATTTGAAAAGACTATTTATGTATTTGGCTCCTACTCCAGCGATTGGTGTAATTGTATTAATTTGCTGGTTACAGCTCACATCCCGATCTACTACATGACATTTACCAATACTTCCACCAATGCACACCATCAAAATCGATCCTTCTGGAATTAACCTTCCAACTTCCAATCCTTTTTCACTGAGTCCATTATTAGAATAATCAATTTTATCAGCCGACATATCTCCTGGCCCAATAAATGGAATATAATCTCCATAAAATTCACTATTTGATGTCTTAGGAGTTGTTCCAGTTTGCGTAACTCCGACATCTCCAACTCTCGTCCACTCCCAACTCTCCGGAATCTCAAAAGGAATCTCATCTACTTTAACCGGGGGCAATTTCTTCGGCTTCCGAATTTCCCCTTCATCATACAACCGCTGCTTCTCATCTTCGATCTTTTTGAGGAGTTTGGAGACCGGTTCGTCGTTAGAATCCTGGGGGACGAGCCTACCACGGACGGCCTCGTTCAGGATGTTCTTTTTGAGGTTGTCGATGGCATCCGGGGTGTGGTAGAGGGTCTCGAAGTTGGAGGTAATGAAATTCCAAGCGGATTTGGAGGCTTCGGCATTCGGGGCTTTTTGTACTTCGGCATTGACCGCCATCTGCAGTTTTTCATCCAGTTTGGATTGCTGGTATAGCTTTGCTTCCAGCTCATCCACTTCCGCAAACAAGGATTCTATTTTTTGGACGATGCGGTCTTGTTCGGCAGTTGGAGGAATTGAAATTATTGCAGATTGCATATCACCTTTATTAATTGCTGGATATGCAACACCAACCATCTTAAAATTCACGTAATCCAAAAAAGGATCACTCAAGAGATATCTAAATACATATCTATTAAATATCCCTTGAAACACATTTAGAACTTCAAATGCAGTACTTGCAATCGGCTTGAATTCAAAACTATTTTTAACGATAGCTACATTCATTAAATAAGGACGGACGGTAGAATAAATAACCGATCCTTCCTTTACTTCTCTACGAGCTCTTGAAGGTGCATCCTCAGAAGAAATATTTTCGACTTTTGAATAATCAATTTCATATGAGTTGTTATCGATAGAGCTTACATCGATATAAGAAAACTTTGATTCAGGATTAGTGGTACCAATGTCTCCATAAATTTCACCAAGTCGGCACCATTCCCACGATTCAGGAATATCAAAGGGCATTTCTCTCTTTGGTACTGAATTTAATTTTTTGGGTTTCCGAATTTCACCCTCTTCATAAAGTCGCTGTTTCTCTGTCTCAATCTTTTTTAGCAATTCCGAAGCCGGTTCATCATTGGGATCTTGGGGAACCAGTTTTCCGCGAACGGCCAGTCCCAGGATGAGCGAGCGGAGTTCGGTGAGTCCTTTGGCGGTGTCTATGACGACGTTGAATTCTTTGAGTAAGTGGTTTAGGGTCATGTTTGGAGTTTTTGGGCGTTGTTCTTCACCTCACCTCGGTCCTCTCCTCGAGGAGAGGAGGTTTTTCTTGGCTTGATTAAGATTTTATTTCGATTCATACATATTTCCTTTAAAAAACATTTTGCTTCAGCAAAATACAAAGCCCTCTCCTTGAGGAGAGGGTTGGGAGAGGTGAAAAGCCGGATTCGATCACGGCTGCCTAATCTCTTCCACCACATCTTCCAACTCGCTCAAAACCGCATCCACACCATCAATTATTTCTCGATTTGTAAACCGGGTCACCGTATATCCTAAATTTTCTAATTCTGCCGTCCGGGATTTATCAAGTTTAAACTGTTCTGGTTCATTATGATAACCACCATCAGCTTCCACAATTAGTTTTAATTCGTGGCAGTAAAAATCAACCACAAACTTGTGTAATGGATGCTGGCGACGGAATTTAAGATTCATGAAGCTTCGGTTCCTCAATCTTTCCCACAGAACCTCCTCTGCTTTGGTAGCATCAGAACGAAGCTGTTTGGCATTCTCGAATAATTTGGATCGAGCTCCGGCGTGGAGGGGAAGTTTGTTTTGATGTTTATCCATGTTTAGAACTCCCAAGCCTTTTCTTCACCTCACCTCGGTCCTCTCCTTCAGGAGAGGAAGGTGTTTTTAAAATATGATTTCGATTTCGGTTCATACATATAAATTTGTTTCAACAAAAAACATTTTGCCTTGGCAAAATTCAAAGCCCTCTCCTTAAGGAGAGGGTTGGGTGAGGTGACTGCGTCACGTAAGTGTCTCCTTCAGCTCATCCAGCAGCGAACGGCTCAGATTCTCAATTTCCTCATTCAAACTGTTTCGCTTGGCCAGCAAAGCTTCCACATCGTAACTCTGATTTTCCTCGGAGTTCGGGTTCTTGATATCGAGATTGTAATTCCGCTTCTCGATCTCTTTGGTCGTTACCTTCCAGGCCTGATCGGTTTCTTTGCGGTCGTTCCACCACTCTTTTTCTACATCAAACTCCTCAATGCGGATGGGCTTGGTTTTGGAGTAGCTCTTGTAGCCTTCGGGGTAGCGGTGTTCAAAATACCACACCTCATCGGTGGAGCCGCCTTTCTCAAAAAACAGCAAATTGGTGTTGATGCTGGTGTAGGGCGCAAACACGCCTTTGGGCAGGCGTACGATGGTATGCAGGTTATTCTCCTTCAGTAGTTTTTCCTTGATGCGGGTTTTCACGCCTTCTCCAAACAGGAATCCGTCGGGAAGTACCAGGGCGCACCGGCCATCTTCTTTCAGCAGCCGCATGATGAGCACCAAAAACAGGTCGGCCGTTTCCCGCGTCTGAAACTGCGCAGGAAAGTTCTTTTCGATGCCGTCTTCTTCCTGTCCGCCAAAGGGAGGATTGGTCAGCACCACATCCACGCGGTCTTTGGCTTTGTACTCATTGTACGGCTTGTTGAGGGTATTATCCCGCCGGACCTTCGGCACATCAATGCCGTGCAAGATTAGGTTGGTGGTACAGAGCATGTGCGGCATCGGCTTCTTCTCCACGCCCTGAATATTCTCCTGAAAGGCTTTCAGATCCTCAATGGAATACGACTGCTCTTTCATATGCTCGATGGCATCCACCAGGAATCCACCCGTACCGCACGCCGGATCAAACACCGTTTCCCCGATCCGGGGATCGATCATCTGTGTCATGAATTTGGTGACCGCACGGGGCGTGTAATACTCCCCGGCATTGCCCGCACTCTGCAGGTCCTTCAGGATCTTCTCGTACAAATCGTTGAACTGATGTCGGTCGGCCTTCTTGTTGAAGTTGATCTCATTCAGCTTGTTCACCACCTGCCGAAGCAGCGTCCCCGATTTCATGTAGTTGTAGGAATCCTCAAAGATGGATTTCACCACAAAGGCCAGCTTTGGACTCTTTTCGTCCAGCTCCATTTCCTTCATTTCCTTGAACAGCTCATCAATGAACTCCAGCAGGGCATCCCCGGTGATTCCCTCTTCATCGTGAGCCCAATTGCGGTACCGGAACCGTTCGGGGATGGGAGAGTCGTACTCATCGGTCATGAGCTCCTGTTCGGTCTCGTAATCGTCAAAAACCTTAAGGAACAGCATCCACCCAAGTTGTGAGATCCGCTGTGCATCGCCGTCAACCCCGGCATCCTTACGCATAATGTCTTGAATGGATTTGATTGTGTTGGATATGGACATAAAGGGAATTCTAAATTAAAAATGTTTGAATGTTAAATTATTCCGTGTAGATATTTATTCTTTGGTAATGCTATTTGATGTTTATATCCCCATCAGTGAGATCTTCCTCAGTAAGTTCTGTTCTTTTGATACTTATCTCTTCTTCCTCTCCGCCAATCTCAATAGAGACAATTTCTATTTTACTTAGGTCAATTTCACTATGTACCAAAAAATCATTAAACCCAACGTATCTCAGACTTTTTCCCAGCTTTAAAAAGTGGTAAAAATCCCCTGTCTTAGTGCCTTCAGTTCTTCCTTCACTTAATACTCTATACCCCTTATTTGACCCTTCTATATTTGCTTTGGTGAATAGGTAATCCTTTCTCAATCTATTTTTTTCAATCTGAACGTCATTATTAATAGAGACATTATCGTTCTTATAGTGGAACATCAATTGATCTTGACTATAAAAAGTAGGAAAGACTAAATAGGTTGTTAACTGTGTATTTTCTGGAATAGTCTCACAATCATTCATTAATAATTTGTGTAGCGTCTCATACTTAATTGAACCAATTTGTTCCCCTGCTATCAGTTCTTTTGAAGGTATATGCCGGTAAATTTCACCATCTCCGGTTATCATGAGCTCACTTGCACATACCCGCCTGTAACTGTCAGATTCATTATTCATTTTAACTTCTACTACCGTCAAATATCTCCCATCAAATGAAAAAGGATTTATAGGATTAACACCAACAATATCACTAAAGTAAATATTTGGGTCAGTATAAAAATATGTTTCACCCTGAGCTTCAGACTCATTACTGATAATCTCTCTGATAAACTCAATATCACGAAAAGAGAACCCTTCTTCGGACAGTTTTTTCGTTAGAAGGCTTAATTCATCACGGGTTGTATCATCATTTGCCTCATATTGATTGGTGTAACTTAAGATACTTTTATGATGCCCATCAAAATTACGTGTAGAAATCAATTCTCTTTCAAATAAACGGGTATCAACCGGAGTATATGTAATCGTAACTTCATCAACCGTGTCTTTAAAGGTGCTCTCCCCGATTACTCTTATTTCGTCTATAATATTCGTTACTACTACTTGTTCAGCTTTCTTGACATCACTTTTGACATTTCCGGAAGAGTAACAACCAGCAATAGGTATAATGACCGATAGAATCAGAATATATTTAATACGTTTCATTTTGAATGTTTGAATGATAAATTATTTGGGATCAGTCTTAAATCCGATGGCCGGTTTTTCGGATTCTTCCTGTATGATGAGTTGTTTTAGTAAATCATAAATGTGGGCGATGGTTTGATCCTGCTCATCATTGTGTGCTTCAAGGTCTTCGATTTTGGCGAGAAGTTCCGCATAGTTTTCTGACCATTTCCGCATTTTTACAAACACACGCATGATTTGAATATTTACCTCCACCGCCTGCTTGCTGTTCAATACGCTGGAAAATCGCAACGCCTTGTTCCGTGAAGGCCATCGGGGCATACCGGGTCCCACCCCAACTTGAGGTGCCAATTTGGCTCCTCAAGTTTTCAAATTCCTGATCCGACAACTCAAACATAAAATCTTCCGGAAAGCGGTCACTGTTTCGTCTGACTGCACGCTTTAATTGTTTGGTCTGCACCCCATACATTTCCGCCAAATCACGATCCAGCAGCACCTTTTCTTTTCGGATCAGGTGGACTTTGCCTTGTATGATCTCAGTCGGTATTTGCGGTTTGTCAGACATTGATTGTTATCGTTTTCATCTTGAGGTCACAATTTGTGATCTCAAGTTATGGTGGTCTATAGAGCCTTTAATTTCTTCTTGAAATCACGTTTTATCATTTTATAGTAAGCTTTTGCATCTTCTTCATCACATTCAACTTTTAAAGATTCTTCTCCAAGTAACGTGAATTTTTTTATGAGGCCTGCAAAATGATTTTGGTGCTTATCAATGAAAGAGTCTCTATAACTATCTATTAATTTTTTCTTAGTGATGTTGTCAACAAATCGAACGAATGGAATCAAATTACTATAGGTCAATTCGTAGAATATTCTTCCATCATTTTCTCCTAATGTAGTTTCCTTTTTTTCAATCTTAATTAAATGCAATTTCCCCTCATAAAACATTTTCAGCATTGGGGAGTCATCTTGGCGATTTAATACCAAAGGAAAGTAAATTTCATTTACATACAGATGGTATAAAATGGGTGTATTGTCTCTTATTGCGAGAAAGAATTTTCTTGCAAAGATATAATCATTAGTACTTCTATTTAGTAAATTGAAAAAGATCAGCGAAGTGGAAGAGTTAGAATCAAGGTCAAGACCGGTTTGAAAATCTTTCAATGTCTTAAAACCGGTCTTAGATAAATACTTCCTTACCTTTTTCTTTATTTCATGATACTTAATTGTTCTTGTTGATTTAGGGATATCAATAATATTGCTAGCAAAGAAATTAATCTTTGAAGAAGTATGAAGAACTAAATTATAAAATTCTGAAGCAGTTCTTCCTTCATATCTTTTAGTATCTCCAACTTCTTTTCTTATGCTAAGCTGGATATTTTTTGTAGTCTCGTATAAAAGGAAAGCAAGGCTATGAATTTCTGAACTTGAATCGCTTGTAGCACTAACCAATTTCTTTGTTAATGAATTAATATGTAAAACATCATCCTCGTCTGCAGGCCTACTGATATCATCTTTATCGTTTATTTCTTGAATTATTTTATTAGTAATCTCTCTTGCTTGGCTATTTGCTGCATGAACACTTTTTACCCTGTCTTTAATGATATCCTCAATCAAATACTTTTTTATACCTTTATGACCTAGATATAATCCACCAATTAAAGCAATAATGGTGAAAAAATCTTTTGCCATAGAAAAATAGTCCGTAACAGAAAGTCCACTTTCACTTGCTTCAGTTAAGAAAAAGACTAATAAAAGTATGAGTGTTTCCATTTTTAACTATTCATCATGAGGGCACAATTTGTAATCTCAAGTTGCAACTATTGTTTTCAGTCGAGATTTATTTTTGTTCTATACTTTTTAGGATATCGAATAAATTTAGGGTCTAAATAATCAATTAGATCAATTAAGTAGTTCTGAATCAGAATAAGCCTTTTACTAACGGAATCAAGATTCTTGGAAGTAGTTTCAATATCCTCTTTGAGATAATCGAATATTGAGTGACTTTTAAATATCATAAAATCTGTTCTAAACTTATTGTAGCCTATACATTGGTTTCTACCCGAGTCATTTTCTAGAATCATAATTTCTCCAAGTGCCCTTTGTTCACCTGCAAAAATTCTAAAGGTATTTCCATATTGATCCGTTAAAAAAGTTTGAGAAATCTTGTTTATCAAGTCGGACAGTTTTTTTGTTTTTTCATCTTCCCCAAGATCAATGAATTGTATTCCATTTCTAATTATTTCAGTCCAACAAAAATATTGCGCTATCAAAAATAGAGTGCTTTCTACAACATATTCTCTTTCTCTTGAGTCACCGTTTTCATAATACGCCTCAAGAAGTTGCATCATTAAGATATTATACAGCCGACTTTGCAAATCATAAGCAGCTTTAATCAATGGTTCTTTATAATTCGAAACCTCTTTTTCATCTTCACGGTCAAGTTTTAGAAGTTCTAACTGATGTGAAAGCTTGGTATTACTTTTTTGACCTATTACTGCTATGATGCCAGCAATGATTGCAAAAACTCCTGAAATAATTGCTACTGTTAATTCTATATTCATGGTGCAGTAAAATTCATCTGATATTACGCTGATTTATAAAGCTCATCCTCAATCTCATGGATGGCTTTCAGGTATTCATCTTTACCGCCAAATTCCTGAATGATCTCCATCGGTGTGCCCATGTTATTGAAAGGATCTAAGCGAAGGATATTCACATCTTCCAGGTTTTCGAGGCCTTCATCTTCGTACTTCTCAAGCAGACCCTCCAAAACCTCTTTGGCGGTTCCCGAGTATTTCCCGAAATAGTTTCTCTTTTTCACGTTGTTGGCCCGTTCCTGTCGGGTGAGTGCCGGTTGCTCAAAAGCTACGTGACAGATCAAGTCAAAGGGATCGAGGTCTTTATCTACGACTTTTTTAAGTTCTTCAAATACCACTCCGGATTCTTCCAGCTCTTCTACAATGGCCTGTTTCTTCTCGGAATCCTTCCACTTGCGGAGGAAGTCATCCAGTGAGCCGTACTTCTCATTAATTTTCTTGCGGGAGTAATCCTTCAGCGATTCGGTCACCAGCTTGCCGTCATCATCATAATATTGTATTCGTTGGTTTAGCAGCTTCACTTCCACATTATCCACATAAAAACGCTTAACCTCACCGTCTTCAATTTCGCCTCCGGTATCATCCATGTTCTCCCAGGGATCGCCTTCTTCGTGTACCATATCCCCCAGTTCTTCATCCTCTTTAATGATATCCTCAGCAGGATTATCATCCGGCCCAAAAGTAGCGGCTTGTACCGGTTCCCCATCAAAGTCAGGATCGGCAAAGTGGCGGGTCACATTACGGAAATCCATGATGGTGAAATACATCTTCCCGTAATCCTCACTGATGCGCGTTCCCCGTCCAATGATCTGTTTGAATTCGGTCATGGAGCCAATATTGGCATCCAGCACAATGAATTTACAGGTAGGAATATCGACACCGGTCGTAAGCAACTTTGAAGTGGTAGCAATCACAGGATAGGGTTCTTCCTCATCCATGAAGTTATCCAGTTCCATCTTGCCCGCTTGTTCGTCTCCGGTAATACGCATCACATACCGGGAATCCTTAGCCACCAGATCGGCATTCAAATTCATCAGCGCCTGCCGCATTCGTTCCGCATGATCGATATCAATACAAAAGACGATTGTTTTGGCGTAACGATCGGTTTCTTTCAAAAACTCTGTGACTTTTCGAGCGACCAGCTCGGTACGTTTTTCAAGGATCAGATTCCGGTCATAATCTTTTTGGTTGTACTCTCGATCGGGAATTACATTTCCATGCTTGTCCGTAAAGCCATCCACAGGACGCCAACCTTCGGCATCTTTATCTATGGTAAACCGCACTACTTTATAAGGAGCCAAAAATCCGTCTGCAATACCTTGCTTCAGGGAATAGGTATAAATCGGCTCCCCGAAATAGTCGATGTTGGAAACGGTGTTGGTTTCTTTGGGAGTGGCGGTAAGACCAATATGAGTGGCACTGTCAAAATACTCTAAAACCCGTCTCCATGCAGAATCAGCGGCAGCACTTCCACGGTGACACTCATCAATAATAATCAGGTCAAAAAAGTCCGGGGAATATTCCTTGAACACGTCCGCATAATCTTCATTCCCCGTCACCGCCTGGTACAAAGCAAAATAGATCTGGTGAGCCTTACTGACATTTCCCCGCTGAATCTTGTGAACTACATCTTTAAGCGAGCCAAAGTATTTACGAATCGGATCATCCACTAAAATATTACGATCAGCCAAAAACAGAATGCGTTTATTCTCGCCTGATTTCCACAGTCTCCAAATGATCTGAAAAGCAGTAATCGTTTTCCCGGTCCCAGTTGCCATTACCAGCAATATGCGATCCAGTCCTTTGGCAATGGCTTCAATAGTGCGGTTTACGGCAATTTCCTGATAATATCGAAGAGTACGGCCTCCCTGTTCAAAGTGATAGGGTTGTTTGACTAACTTCTCTTGTTCTTTATCTAATCCTTTAGCTTCGGCATATCGATTCCAAAGTTCTTGTGGAGATGGAAACTCATCAAGTCCAATTTCCTGAATGATCTCACCATCAGACTTTGTTCGGTCCTGTTCCACAAAGCCATCTCCATTAGAGCTATATACAAAAGGGATGTCGAGAATATCTCCGTAATCCAAAGCCTGTTGAAGTCCGGCTCCAACAGCGTGCTTATTATCTTTCGCTTCGATAACTGCTAAAGGGATGCCCCGTTTGTAGTAAAGAATATAATCGGCCTTTTTACCTTTTTCGCGCTTGGCCACAGAACCTTTCACCCGAATTCTTCCGTCCGTAAAATACTGCTCTTCCCGAATTTGCTTTTGAAGATCCCACCCGGCTTCAGTTAATGCGGGGGTGATAAACTTCGAGCGGATATCCGCTTCCGTAAGATCCCGTTTATTAGCCATTTAATTCTATTTTCAATGCTTTAGAGAAAATAGAAGAAATGAAGGATTTTAAAAATCAAAACTTCAATAATTATATTCTTTCCCACATTGGTTTTCCTTCAGCATCTGTATGATCTCTTAGTATTCGAAAATCACGGTCCATATTTATCCTCGTCCCGGTGCACTGCTCCGGGATGCTCATTGGAGGCCCCGCCTCAAACTAAATGGCTTACAGGAAACTATTGGTTATAGTTTTTAAGGCCCGATAACTATTTCACCTTCCAGGCATTCTCCAACATATACCCGGCAATCAATCAATTACAGCAAACCGAATAGCCACCCCGCCGCCCTTAGCCAAATTCAATTCCATTACATCA
>JBBDIE010000175.1:0-6401 GCA_040880545.1 Bacteroidales bacterium
GTTTGACGAGGGGGCTACGGAGTGCTTTTTGCGCTTCGTACTCTACTCTACTGGTAAAAAAAAGTCCCTTACGGTGTTGGATGTTCATGCTTGTAACATCGAAAACTCAACCTGGGTTGAAGGATGTTGTACCAGGGTAATATTCCAATACGATGTAATGTCCCGGAGGGACATAATAATAATAGCCACGGGTTTCAACCCGTGGTTAAGCGATTCAAAACAAGACAAACCCCAGAGAGGTGCAGTTTATTCGTGATTGGATTGTGTTTTTCGGTTGCGAAGTCGGGAAATGTGCAGTCCCGATTTGTCGGGATGAGCAATTTCCCGACGAGCGTAACGTAGAACCGAGTGCAACGAGCTCACGAATACCACTGAAAATAAACTATTCATGAGTATATCGGACATTATGGACAGACACTGATTAGAAGAGTCTGTCAATAGATGTGGAGTGGCTGGATCATAATGTTCGAGATCAAGGCGTGCAAAAATTTTAATCCGCAGTATACTAAAGGTATATGAGGATTTAAAATTTTTGTAACAACGTAGATATCGGACATTATGGACAGCCACAAATTAAAATCTTAATCCCATGACCAATACATCATCGATCTGGTCAAGGTCGCCTTTCCATTCATCAAATACCATTTGCAGAATTCGTCGCTGCTCCTCCATCGGTCGTTCATGGACCTCCAGCAATAAGTCCTTAAAAGGTTTGTATTTGAATTTTTTACCTTTTGGGCCACCAAACTGGTCAGGGAATCCATCGGTAAAGAGATAGATCCTGTCGCCCTTTTTAATTTTAATGGTGTGCCGGGTGAAATCTGTCATATTATCGTAATAGGCCACAGGCATATTATTTCCTTTATATTCAAGCATTTTACCATTACGAACAATATACATGGGATTGTTGGCTCCCGAAAATTCAAGCTCACCGGTTTTCCTGTCGTAGATCAGCAGCACCATGTCCATTCCGTCTTTTTGTTCTCCCGGTTTTCCCTCTTGTTTCAGGGTTCGTGCAATATTAATCCGTAATTCATTCAGGATCTCATCAGAACGGGTAATGTCCTTTTCATTCACAATTTCATGAAGCATTGTAATTCCCAGCATACTCATGAGTGAACCCGGAACCCCATGTCCTGTACAATCAGAAGCGGTGATAATTATCCTGGAATCTTTTTGGGAGATCCAGTAAAAATCACCACTGACAATATCGCGTGGTTTTAACAGTATAAAATGTTCCGCGAACAAAGTTTCAAAGACATCCACTGACGGCAGGATGGTACTTTGCAAACGCTTGGCATAATCGAAACTGTACTTGATCTCCTTGTTTTGCTTTTCAATCTGCTCCTTTTGCAGCATGATCTCACGGGTTCTCTCCCTGACCTTATCTTCCAGTTCACGATTTACCTTGTCTTTCAATGCGGCATTTTCTCTGAGTTGACCGATTATCCTTCTTTGTGCAAGCTCCCGGTCGCGTTTTAATAAATTTATTTTTCTGCCCAGTCCCACTGAAAACGTCACAATTTGTAAGGTAACGCCAATTTCAAGCCCGTGCTTTCCAATGGACCTGTCGTTGAAAAAAATGAGCAGGAAAACTCCGATTATCAAAAACAGATTTGCAATCAGAAAATAGGATGCCGGGGGGAATTTTTTCTTCCGGAGAATGAAAGCCGGCATTATGGCAAGGAAGAGTGAGACGATCGCTGATATGATGTTAATGGAAAGATTTATTATGGTTAGAACATACGGAATCTTATGCCCCCGGTTGCTTAACAAAATCATAGTAAAATGTAAAATAAGCCCACTGACAATAAAACCAATGGCTAACAGCAGGATACTGTCCCAAATCCGCAGGTTTTTATTGGTGTCCAGGTAGGCCCTCCCAAGGAGCAGAAAGCATAGTAGAAATATTTCCAGCAGAAAGGTATTGATTGGTTCACTGGTGAACTGGTACATGATTTCATAAGCATATCCTTCCTTATTGATGAAGAAAGCCAAAAAAGCAAGGATGTACAAAATATAATAGAAATAGCTGACCTCTCTGACCTGCAGGTAGAATGTAAGATGATATAAAATCATGATAAGCATGATGCCCAGGAAGACGCCGAAGATCAGCCGTTTTGTCTTATCCTTTTTTAATACACTGTCGTGGGTGGAAATGGTAAATGTCAGTTCAGTGATCACAGATTCCTCAATCAAAGAGGTAAACAGGTACAATGTATCTGTCTGTCCCGGTGTAATGTAAAATCGCAGATCGTCTGATCCGCTGATGTTGGCGTCCTTTTGCCGGGGATGTACATTAAATCCGGAACGTCTCTGGGTGATTACCCCATTGGCAAACCGTTGATATAGCCTGAATTCGCCAAATGTACTAAACATGCCGGGTTGAAGGTGGAAACTTACCTTTTCCGGTGCTCTGTTATCAAATACAAACCGAAACCAGACACAATCTCCAGCTTCTATTTCATCCAGTCCCAGCTCCTGGTTGCTGAAATCAATTCGTTTAAACGGGTCGTTATAATAGGGAGAATATACCGTTGTGATATCAAACCGGCAATCCGGGTCGTGATGAAAAAATACTTGGTAATCGGTAATTGATTCCTGGGATACATAATCAGTAAGGATGACAGGCTTCTGGGCATGAGACAGTTGCACGATTAACATGCAAAATATAAGAAATAGTTTACGCATAAAGAGATGTTCCGTACGAACGGTAAATATATTAAAGATCGCATAATATGAAGTGAATAATTAGAAATCATTTTGACGGGCAGACATCCCGGTTTGTCGAAACCATCAGATAAGAAACATCAATTTTTATTTTGCAGAAGCATAAAATTGTATATTTACACCTGAATGAGGTATCCCAAATATTTATATGGTCTGCTGAAACTTCTTATTCTCGCCCTTGTTGTTTCACTTACTGCATGTACCGGCAATCTTTCCCAGGCGTTATTGTTCGAGGATGAATTTGATCAACTTCCGGAAGGTTATATTTCTTCGGGGGAAGAACCATTGACCAGGCATCTTTACATACCAGGCTCGGGCAGGATCGGAGACTGGACGGTTCCGGCATTTGGAAAGGAAATGGAATTCAACAAGGCATGGCAAGTGGTGCCAGGAGAGGATGGCAATTTTCTTCGGCAAAACTATCATGCAGTGGACAACAACCTCAGGCCCCTGAACAGCCATACACACCCAATGATTATTGCCGGAGACAGTCTCTGGCAGGATTACAAAATAGAATTTAGCTTCAGACCGATGCAATTATCGGACAAATGCGGGGTAGTCTTTAAGTATCAGAACAGCAGGTGTTATTATTTTTATGGCATGGAAGGAAATATGCTTGTATTGAAGCTGATACAGCATGCTACGGCACCTTACAGGCCGTATGAGAAAATTTTAAAATCTGTACCATTCAAATGGGAAGCTGGGGAACTATACAATGGAGATGTATCAATTAAGCAAAACAGGATTTATACATTACTGAACGACTCATTGAGCATTATTGCTGATGACAATACCTATCACCGCGGAAAAGTCGGATTCCTGAGCGATGTCCCTGCAGAATTTCTCCATATGGAAGTTTCAACCCTCAACCGTGAACGAAGAAAACTTACCAGATACAAACGGGAATTGGCCAATGCGAAATCTATGCGTATCAATGAAAATATTACCCCGGTTGTATGGAAAAAGATCGCTACACCAGGGTTTGGAACAGGAAAGAATATTCGTTTTGGAGATTTAACCGGTAATGGTGAAATTGATCTGTTGATTGGTCAGGTAGAGCTGGCAGGAAAGAATGAATTACAGGAGGAGATAAACTGTCTTACCGCCATGACATTTGACGGTGAAGTTCTGTGGCAAAGAGGTTCCCCCGGCAGGAACAATTATATGAATAGCGAAGAGGTTGCTTTCCAGGTGCACGATATTGACGGCAACGGGTCTAAAGAGGTGATCTATATACGTGATCATAGAATGTATGTTTTGGAAGGAAAGAGTGGAAGAACGATCAGAAGCGTCAGGATACCATCACCAGCTAATCCCGGATCGGAGTCTTTGAAAACCACGGGAAATTTTATATTTTTTTGCGACTTACAGGGGAAAGAAAGGGACAGCAACTTGCTGGTAAGGTATCGTGGTGGAGAAATCATAGCATACAATGAACACCTGCAGATTTTATGGAGACAGCCAGGCAATCAGGGGTATTTCCCATTTGCTAAAGATATTGATGGAGATGGTATGGATGAGATCGCCATTGGATACTCCCTTTTTGATCATGACGGAACATTGATCTGGAACAGGGGAGGTATAGCCGGGGATGATGCCAAAGCTGTAATAATTGCTTCTCCGGGCTACGATGAAGATACAACATTAAAGATAATTTATGGGGCAGGAGACTGGGGAACAATGATACTGGATATGGATGGAAAAGTGTCTGTCCATCATCCTGTTGGCCATGTACAGAATTTATCCATGGCGAATTTCAGAACAGACATACCCGGCCTTGAAATGGTATCGTCTAATTTCTGGGGAAACCAGGGGATTATTCACTTCTATGATGCATCAGGGAAAATATATCATTCGTTTGAACCAGGACCTTATGGTACTCAATGTCTGCCTGTAAACTGGCGGGGAGACGGACAGGAATATATGCTGTTGAATACCAATCCGGGTGATGGGGGACTGTTTAACGGTAGAGGGCAGCTTGTGGTGCCATTCCCCGATGATGGTCACCCTGATTTGTGTAATGCAGTGATTGATCTGACGGGCGATGCCAGGGATGAAATAGTTACCTGGGATATCAACGAAATATGGGTATATACCCAGGAGGACAATACAAGACAGGGGAGAATCTATAATCCATTAAGAAACAGACCGTATAATTACTCAAATTACCAGTTCACTATATCAAAACCCAGATGGAGTGATTAGTACATATCTTTTCAGAATGGTATAGGTGTTCAGCGGTTTCAGGATATTTAAAAATCATAAAATAATTGTGGAATATTATATTTATAACTGCGTTATGCCCGACATTGAAACAGTCATCATATGCCTTGCTATTAACGCTTTATTATCAAGTACGCCAAAAAATTATGCGTTTTCTTTCTGACTTATTAAGCTGATGAATTAAACGATCGAGGAAATAATTCTTATCTTGCAGGAGTGATGAAATCAGCGAATGGAAAAAGTAAAATATAATGTAAAAAATTATCATTTGGCACGTGTTTTGAGTTATCATTAGAAACAGATCAATTAATTAAAATATTTGCAGGAGGATATATCATGAAAACATTAACTATCATATTCGCAAGCTCAGCTTTTATACTGGCTTCCTGTGGTTCAGCCGGGTATACATCATACAGTGGTTATGATGATGTCTATTATAACCCGGCAGAGGCTCAACCTGTTGTTTCAGAATATGCAGCAGTTACACCTCAACAAGTAACAAAATCTGAGGAGTTTTACAGGGAAGATACCATCAATTATGAGGAACTTTCTGATTATGAAAGATACAGGCTGGAGATGGAAGGTGAGTTGTCTGAAACAGCTTACGAACCTGAGGAGAGTGAAGCCGTTTACCAGGAGGAATACCAGGAGACGAATGCTAATACTCCCGTTGTGATTAATAATAATTACTATTATGATTCCGATGATTACTACTATTCATCCAGAATAAGGAGATTTTCAGATGAGTATTATGGATGGGATTATTACGATCCCTACTATACCAATATGTATTTTTACACCGGATCACCTTATCACAGGGGACTGAGTGTTGGTTGGGGTTATCCTTCTTATTATTCCAGTTATTATACCCCATACTGGCGTTATAATTCTTATTATCCCTACAGCTACGGCTGGGGCAGTCCGTACTATTCCTACTACAATCCATATTATTATGGCGGGTATTATGACTACTACTACCCGGGATATTATGGCTACGGGTATTATGGAGGGAATCATTACCACCACCATCATACGGTGTACAATTCCAATAAATATTCAGGTAGCGGAAGATATGGAAAACATTATAACAGCAGTCTTTCCAACAGATCATCTTACGGATACAGTGATGGGATCGCAAGCAGATCACAAAGTGTCAAGTCCGATGCATTGGGAATTGATCCAAGGTACAGGAGCAGGGGTAATACTACGACAAGCAGAACATCGGATGCCGGAAACAAGACATTTACAGATCCGAAAACGGAAAGAAAATCAGGTACCACTTCACCGGGAGCAACACGTACAAGTTCCGGGAGTACCAATCAGAACAGTACTGTAGGAAGACCTGGAAATTCCGGCAGTGACACAAGGGATGGTAACAGAGGTAATCACTATGGCAACGACAGGCCTGATAACAACCCAAACGATCGGGGGAACCAGACTCCACGTAC